>CANFLP010000141.1 GCA_947447835.1 Bacteroidota bacterium | reverse complement strand
GGAACCTATTTTTTCGCTTAGGAACAGTTCACTAGTGTACTTAATTTCAATAAGTCTGTTTAGTAAGCCCTTTGCTGTAGCTTGCTCCGGCTGCGCCTCCGCAGCCGAAACAAACATTACCAACAGGATTCCAATTAAAACCTTTCTTCCTACAATATCAACTAGTTTAATTTCTTCTCTTTTAGTTTTCATAATCATCTTAATTTTAAATTGTTGTTGGCGCTTGAATCTATTTTATAAAAAGAAGTTTTTCTTCTCCAATAGTCCCTCACTCTGTGGGCTTTGATCATATCCATTCTTTGCTAGGTCAATATTTACATATTCAATAATGGTTTGTATGTTTTTACTATCTCCATATAGGTTTAAGTTCTTTAATAAGTAATAAGTAAATGCACCATTAAATCGCTTATTTATATATGCATCGGCACTTAGCTCATGTGACTCACATGCACTTAATAAGGCGCCGTTTAATGGGGTTGTAATTGTACTTATAGTATTGGTTACTGTTTCTCCACTTACCCTTGGTCCATTAAAAAACCTGTATTGCTTTTCTCCATTTGCAAACGGGTCTCTCGATAAATCTTCGGCATGACAGCTATCCGATATCCATACAAAATGCACTCCTTTTGGGATACTTGCAAACAGCTGTGCAAACTCCTTGTCCCTTAATGCTGTTTCGTTGCTGCCATTAAAGTCATACGGGCAGATAATCTCATCCAATCCATCTTTTTCTAATTGCTGTGTTAAGGTAGGGGCCTGTGCTCCATGTCCACTATAATGAAATAATAGTTGGTCTCCTGGTTGTGCGCCTTCTAATAGCCATTCAATTTGTGTGATGATTCCTTTTTTAGTAGCCTCTCTGTCAGTTAGCTTTTTAATATTTTCTTTGGCATACACATTATTTTTTTCTGAGATAAAATGTTCCATGTCCAGGATGTCATTTATACATCCTCTTAATTCATTTCTTGGATCTGGGTATTTATTAATACCTACTAATAGTGCTTTGTTTTTCATATTTTTTTTAATTTGTTTTATTGAAAATAGAATTAAAATTTTCTGTTCCAAATTTTATTTTTACTTTCATATGCACACTTAAAAGCCTTACCTAGAAAGGATTCTAGGGTATTTACCGCAAAGTAAATAGGAGCTTAATTCTCTGCTTTAGTCTATTTAGAATATGTGCTAAAAAATATTTTATGAAAAAAGATCCACGAACAAGTTTATTCAAGAGTTTCTCTCTTTTTTGCATTGCTTTGGTATTATTAGTCTCTACCGCGCCGCTTGGTTTTTTATATGCACTTGTGCGTCAAATTGTTTTTGAAAAAGCAAAATCATTAAGTTGGTTTTTTGTTGAAGTTGCCCTTGTGTTAGACGAAGCTGGTAATGTTGTGATGCAACATTTATTAAATGACACGCTGCTTGTTAAAAATGCAAACACCTATTTTTTCGGTAACAAGAAAGAAACCATTAGTAGTGTAATTGGCAAAAACTCCCTAACAGATACCCTTAGCTTCCTAGGCAAGGCACTTAATGCACTGTTGAACTTTATAGATAAGGATCACTCGCTTAACTCTATTATTTATGATGTTAAGCGATGGGAGGAGGGAAATTAATTGTGGTCTCGCCCAGGATCGAACTGGGATCTAGTGTTTAGGAAACACCTATTCTATCCATTGAACTACGGGACCCCCTTCGTTGAACTAGCAATATTCGCTAGTCTATATCGAGGAGTGCAAAATTAACTACTTCTTTTTAAGTGACACTATATTTTGGTATCTTTGACCCTCAAATACAATCACATGGGTTTCTACAACATTATAATTAAGTTTCGTCTTTGGCTAAGTTTAGTAGCCATTTTTGCTGGTCTAGGGCTTGAATTGAGTGGTTTAGCAGGTTTTTGGCCTGTTTTTCCTTTATACTTTGTGGGTTTAATTGGTTTATTAAGCCACTTTTTCATTGGTCCTTTGCGTTTAGTGCAAGCTCCAATGGAAGCAGGGGACATGGACGAAGTAGAAAGAATTTTAGCTACTATCTGGTGGCCTCAATTATTATACAAACCTGTTCGCAGTACTTATTATACTATTAAAGGTAATATCGCGATGGTGAAGCAGGATTTTGATACTGCCGAAAAGCATTTAAAAACAAGTAGTGCTTTAGGTTCTGCTATGCCCGAAGCCGAAGGTGCAAATAAATTACAATTAGGCATGATGGCTATGCAAAGAGGAGACACCAAACAAGGTGAATCTTATATTCGTGCTGCTATTCGTGCTGGTATTCCTGATAAAGAATCCGAAGCAGTTGCTTTTTTAAGCATGTGTCAAATTTTTATGAACAAAAGAGAGTTTCGTGCTGCTAAAGATTATTTCCGTAAAGCAAAAGCATGTAAGCCTACTACTAAACAAGTAGTAGACCAAATTAAAGAAATTGAGAAATATATTTCTCGCATGCCTGGATAATTTTTTTATATACATGTAAATTATATGTGTTAAATGGGGGGCTAACAAGTATTGTTTTTTAAACTATACCCCTATTTTTGCGGTCTAATAATTTATATGACGATATCCCCCAAGTATTGTCTAGTAATAGTTGCATTGGTATTTGCAATTCAGGCTAGCGCTCAAAAAACGACAATCACTAAAGATACTAACGGCAAGTTGTGGTATAGCTACAATAAGGTTGTAGATAACAACAACAGTAGTTTTGATGTTCGTATTATTTTTAAAAATGAACAAGTTATTTATAAGGAAGAATTAGACTCTGTTGTTTTACATAGTCAATCTGAACTAAATGAATTTGCTACTCATCTTCAAAAAGTTATTGAAGCTTTACCAGATGAAAAAGCCAATCCTAATTTTGCTAAGCCTACTTACGCTTTGTTAAAAACAGATAAAGGAATGGGTGGTGTTTTTGTTTCTATCTCTAATCACAGTGGCAACGTTATTGCAAATAATAATAAAGTGCAAGCACTCGATTTATTAGGATGGATTAAGTCTATAAGTTTCGGAAAAGAATAATTATTTCAACAATAACTTTTCTATTGTTGGTGCAAAATGTGCATGTTCTAATGCATGAATTTTATTGGC
>CANFLP010000140.1 GCA_947447835.1 Bacteroidota bacterium | reverse complement strand
TGAGCAAATGCAAATACGCTCATCATTAAAAAGGAAATGAATAACATTAAAACTTGTTTCATACAATAATATTTATTTGTAAAATAATTGGATTGCTAAGTGATTGCTAATTCAAAGGTAAACAAGTCCCCATCACAAATCAAGAAACCATTTATAATTAATTGATAAAATTCCACCAAATACCTACTCTAAACCACATTCCTGCAGTAGGATAATTTTGAGCAGTGAAATTATAAGACTTGCCTAATGAAGGACTTGTAGGCAATAATGTGTTTAAATTCTCTAAACGGATATAGCCTTTAAAGCGCTTAATCATAAAATTTAAAAAGGCATTAGCGGTTGGCCTATTTTGAGTCATATAACTGTCTTGGAAGTAAAACTGGCCGGTAAACGGCATGTATGCATCCGCTTTGTAATTAGTATGATATATCAATTCTAGTCCTGTAGATAAATCTAAATTTTTATAAAAATTACCCTCAAATGCAAGACGTTGTCTAGTAAGTATTAATGGGACATGCACTGGAGCATTCGGATCGACCACCTGCATGGTAATTTGATCATACCAATTCCAATGCTTACTTATTTTTATTTTGTGTTCAATTTGTCCCCTTAAATAATTCATTGCGCTTCCATAAACAGCAGGCTGCAATCCCGTTGAGAAATAATGATAATTTTGGATCATCTGATAACTTACTGCTGCCTTCCAACCCAATTTATTGTTACCTAAAGCCCCGTCAAAAATAGTGGAGTTCTCTTTATTCAAACTACTTAACCCTTTAATTGGGAATTGAGTAATGCCTAAGTTATTCGTTGCAGGGGTCCGATTAATATTTTGAAAAGCCAATTTTAAATAGGTGCCCTTTTTATCCAATATCCTAGCAAAAGAAGCCTGTGCATTAAAGTCACCAGCATGGTAGCCGTTTAAATACAATTTACCAGAGGCCACTAGATCCCAAAGTTGATTTCTTGTTTTGTTTTTATATACCGCAAATCCATAAATATCATAATTGCTCCAACTAGCATTTGTAGTAAAGCTTGCAGACATTTGCGTATATCCTGATCCCAATTGTAAATACTGATTACTGTTCTTTTTTTCGGGATAACTTAAAAAACTAAACTCGTCAGTAAAAACATTCCACTTATCTGACATTTTTTTAAAAGTAGTGTCGTACGTCAAACCAAAATATTGCAAGTAGCTATCTACAGTTGGATTAGCGTCTGCAAAAGTATATTGATTAGATTGAAATTTAATTTCATTTTGTATACGAAGTCTAGGGTAAAATAAATGTGTCACAATAGTGTCTTTTACGATAGAATCCTTTTGTCCAAAGTCATAGGACTGACGCCATGTATATGTGTCTTGTTTAACAGTTGTGCCCGTTGAAATACTGGTATTAAAAGGACTTCTAAAAGAGGCTCCACTCACTCCCAACCTGGTTTCCAATTCATATGGATTATTCAACGACAGGCTATCTAATAATGCCGCATTGACTAACCCGCCGTTTTCAGAAGAAGCAGCTTTGTTGAAAAGTAAAATTAAATAGGACTCATATCTTTTGCGCTTTGATTGAAAATGCGCCGTAATACGCATATTATTCAAATTGGAATTTTGATTTTTTACGTTACCCGGAGCATTACTAAAACGATAATCAAATGCGTAATTTAATTGTTGCTGTTTGTTTTGTGTATGTTTTACTTCGACCAACTGCTCCCCCTTTCCTCCCAACAAATATGCGAACTCTGTAAAAGGTCGAGTGGTCTGATAAAAAGGTGTTTCTTCTAAAGTATACATATACCCATCATACGCATGAAATCCAGGATCCCATCCCGCAGTTTTATTAGCATCAAATAAATAAGATTTTGAAGCAGTCCCTAAGTTGCCAAGATTATAGCTTGTGTAAGGAATTGGATAATGGACAAAGAAATCATTGATACTCGAATCAAGTTTGCGAATATCATTATTGTTATAGTATTTATAATAAATAGTAATGGAATCTGCATTCTTGTCTCGCTTCTGCAAAGAATCAAGTGATTTATTATTATTCCCTCTTTGCATAGCACTTCCCATACCAGGCCCAAAGTTTTGCGCTGTTCCTCTTAATTGAAAAAGCAACATCAAAATGATACCAGGTAAGATTAACTTATAACGAAACATGCAATGAAATATATTAAGCGATTTCTTTTAACAATTCACTAAAGATTAAAGTCAATTTTGGTTCTGCAGCATTAGCAGCTTCTAATACTTCCTCGTGTGTGATTACATTATTGTCCTCTCTAATACCCAAGTCTGTAACTACACTGATTGCAAACACTTTCATGCCACAATGCACAGCCGCAATATTTTCTTGTACCGTACTCATACCAACCACATCTCCACCTACTGCTTTAATTAATTTGTATTCGGCTCTAGTTTCAAATGTTGGCCCAGTAACACCCACGTAAACCCCTTCGTGTAAATGAATGCCATTTGCTTCAGCAATGGCTTTTGCTTTTACGATAAACGCATCGGCATATGGTTCACTCATATCAGGAAAACGCGTTCCTAAATCGGACTCGTTCTTGCCAATTAAAGGGTTGATGGTAAATAAACTAATATGATCTCTTAATATCATTAAATCACCTACTGCATAGTCAGGATTAACCCCACCAGCTGCATTAGATAATAATAAATTTTGTACACCTAGTAATTTTAATACTCGAACAGGATAAGCTACTTGCTCTGGCGCATAGCCTTCATAAAAGTGAAAACGACCTTCCATTACCCAAACACGTTTACCATTTAAAGTGCCTAAAATTAAACGACCCTTATGTCCTTCTACAGTACTAACTGGGAAATGTGGAATTTCTTTATATGGAATTTCAAAATCAACTTCAATTTTTGTAGCTAAATTACCTAGCCCACTCCCTAAAATAATAGCGGTAGTAGCTGTGTCTTTTACCTTAGACTGGATAAAGCCTGCAGTCTCATGTAACTGTGTCATTAATTGCGTCATATTGCTCCTTTAATTTGGACACAAATATAACAAGCAATAGCCATTAAATAGATAAAACTATGGCTTAGGTTCGTGCTCTTTTACTACTGGATCGTTTTTAAGTACAGAATAGGCTATGATGGCACTTAAAAGCATTAAAATACTTCCCATTAAGAAAGAAACACCCGGGAAATAAAAGCC
>CANFLP010000139.1 GCA_947447835.1 Bacteroidota bacterium | reverse complement strand
GCTTCGGCAGTTCTTACGTTTGCTTTAGTTGCAATCTTCATACCTATGTAACCTGCTGTTGCACTAAACACAGCACCTATTACAAAAGCAACTGCAATACTCCAGTGGCTAGACTCGTTTTTTGAAGCCATGAAACCTAATAATAGGGCAACAATAACTACAAAATAACCTAAGATTTTCCACTCAGCTTTTAAGAAAGCCATAGCACCTTCAGCAATATAATTACTGATTTCTTTCATTCTTTCATTACCAGCATCTTGTTTAGATACCCAGTTGAATTTTAAAAGGGTATATAATAAACCAATGATACCCATTGCCGGTACGGCATAAAATAATAAATTGTTGTTCATAAGCAATTCTTGTACTTTAAATTAAGTTTAAGGTCTGCAAAAATAGGGCGAAATGCCCAAAAAATGGCAAAAAAAGGCAACTTTACTCCACTAAAGAAGTAGTATCCTCCTTACCAGTAAATACCGAAGCCAATTCTTTCCCTTTGTAGATGGTTTTATTAAATCGGTTACCTAGGATGATAATGGTAGCTGTTTCCCCTAAAAGGCGCGTAAACACTGTATTATTCCCATGCCACCAACCGTTATGGTAAATTAACTTTTCCTCATTTGGCTTAAGTAACATACGCCATCCAAGACCATAGTTATGGTAATTTTTGGTAAGCGGACTTTTGGGCTGATATGCCATTTGTAGGGTAGCTGGGTTTAAAAAAGTACCCTCGGTAAGGGCTTTATCCCATAAAAGCATATCCCTAGCAGTACTATATACGTTCTTGTCACCATATATACAATCATATTTTTCAATACGATAAGGTTGCATTTTATAATTATACGAAGGAAGATATTTGTCAACTACCTTTGAATGAAATATGTAAGTATTATTCATTTTTAGTGGCTTAAAAATGACCTCAGACATATAAGTAGGGAAGTCCTGTCCAGTGATTTTCTCAATAATCAAAGCCAACATCACATAGTTAGTATTACAATATTTGAATACCTTATCAGTATGAGCTTGTGGTGCAGGACGCTTTATAACCATATAATCCAATACATCCTGATTCGTATATAAACCATCTTTAAATGGCTTATCATTTGATATTAATTGTAATTTCTTAACCCATCTTCCTTTCTTATTTTTAGTCTTGATAGCTAAGTATTTATGGGTTTCCATAAAATAGGTATAATCAGGCAAACCACTTCGATGAGACAACAAATGCTCAATAGTTACATCGGTATATGGAAAATTGGGAATGTATTTAGTGACTGGTGCTTGTAAATCTAATTTATGTTGCTCCCATAATTTAAGCGCTGCCATACCAGTAAATGTTTTTGATATAGAAGCAAGGTGGATAGGGGTCTCAGCACCCACTGGCAACTTAGTTGCATAGTTTGCGAACCCTTTATAATCTTCAAAAATAATTTCTCCATTTTTGGCAACTACAATTTCTCCACTAAAATTTTTACCTAATAATTTTTCATATTTAACACGTATTTCAGCAGCTAATTTTTCCTTTTCCCCAACACCCAGATTTTTATACGTAAAACTAGAAGCTATCGTTGATTCTGTATTTAGTTTGGGACCTTGACCTGTGCCACAAGCACAGCTTAAAAAGAAAACGCAAAGCAATAACGATATCCTCACAATCATCTGTTAGTTTTTATAGGGTAATGGTAGAACAATTACAAAAATAACGCACAATTGCATATTTTATTGTTAACGAAACCTAAAGCCGCTATATTTTTTTTAACTTTGTAGCATGAGCAACCTAGATACCACTAGTTATCCAAAAGATAAAATCAAAGTACTTTTCTTAGAAAATATCAGTGAAAAAGCCGTACAATATTTTAAAGTGCAAGGCTATTCAGATGTAAAAAAAGTAGCGGGTGCTTTAAGCGAGGAAGAATTGATTAAAGCAATTAAGGATGTTCATATTTTAGGTATTCGTTCCAAAACATTTATTTCAAAGAAAGTATTAGATAGCGCCAAAAAATTACAAGCAATAGGATGTTTTTGTATTGGCACGAATCAAGTGGACATGAAAGCTTGTAAACAAAAAGGAGTAGCTGTTTTTAATGCTCCTTATAGTAATACAAGAAGTGTTGCCGAATTAGTAATTGGTGCTTCCATAATGCTTATTCGAAAAATAGTAGATAAGAACAAATCTGCACATGAAGGAATTTGGAATAAGGAAGCAAAAGGCAGTTTTGAATTAAGGGGTAAAACAATCGGTTTAATTGGATATGGAAATATTGGAATGCAAACCAGTATTATGGCAGAAGCAATGGGCATGAAAGTAAAATTTTATGATGTTGAAACTAAACTTCCATTAGGGAATGCTATTGCAGTAAAATCGATAAAAGAATTAGTAAGCAGTGTTGATATTATTTCTTTGCATGTTCCAGAAACGAATCAAACAAAGAATTTAATTAGCAAAGAAGTTATAAAGCAATGTAAACAAGGTGCCATTTTAATTAACTATGCAAGAGGTGAGGTTGTAGACTTGGACGCACTTGCCCAAGCTATTAAGAGTAAGCATATAAGTGGCGCTGCCATTGACGTTTATCCTTGGGAGCCGGAAAAAAATGGGGACAAATTTGAAACTCCTTTACAAGGTTTATCTAATGTAATTTTAACACCGCATATTGGAGGCTCTACCGAAGAAGCACAAGAAAATATTGGCGAAGATGTAAGCATTAAATTATATCAATATTTAGAACGTGGTGTTTCGAATGGTTCACATTCTATTCCTGCAATAAGTTTACCTCCAGTAGACGGAGCACATCGTATTTTACATATTCACAATAACGTTCCAGGTGTATTGAGTGCAATCAATACAGTAATGTCTAAGAACAAAATTAACATTGTTGGACAATACTTGAAAACCAATGAAGAAATTGGATATGTGGTTTTAGATGTGGATTCTAAATTATCTAAACAAGCCATTGAGTTATTAAGAGAAGTTAAGCACACAATACGTGTGAGAATGTTGTATTAGTAAGCTCAAATTTAGATTGCTACTACGTATTATTTATAGCAATATTTACAAGTAGCTATTTTATTTCAAGCTTGCAAGCATCGTCGTTATTTCATTTTCATCAACACCCATTGATACCATATTTTCATTCATGTATGGTGCATTAAACTGCATTAATGAAGGAATTGCTTTACG
>CANFLP010000138.1 GCA_947447835.1 Bacteroidota bacterium | reverse complement strand
GTTAAGCAAGCGATACTAATGTACTTTGGAATCCAACAAATGCAAACCTGGGAGTTAGCTCCTTTTGAATTTCATGATAAAATGTTATTAAAATCGGGGTATGCCGAACTAGGTGTCCGTGCAGTGCCTCATGCCGTTGCAAGATATGGCGCCTACTTAGCAAAGAATGTAGTGTTAATGCCAAGCTATGTAAACATTGGCGCATTCGTTGACGAAGGAACGATGGTAGACACTTGGGCAACTGTTGGTAGTTGTGCTCAAATTGGGAAAGGTGTTCACCTAAGTGGAGGCGTAGGAATTGGTGGAGTGTTAGAGCCTTTACAAGCGAGTCCAGTTATTATAGAAGATGGTTGTTTTATTGGAAGTAGATGTATTGTAGTAGAAGGGGTTCACTTAGAAAAAGAAGTTGTGCTGGGTGCCAATGTGGTATTAACAATGAGTACCAAAATTATAGATGTAAGTGGTGACACACCCATTGAATATAAAGGCCGTGTACCAGCCAGAAGCGTTGTAATACCTGGTTCTTACCGCAAGACATTTCCTGCAGGCGACTATCAAGTAAGTTGTGCTTTGATTATTGGACAAAGAAAACCAAGCACCGATTTAAAGACCAGCTTAAACGACGCTTTAAGAGATTTTAACGTTGCAGTATAAAACAGAACAAGCTATATAATCAAGGTTTTACTTTAGCCGTATTAGGAACTATTTTATTTTCTACTAAAGCTATTTGGATCAAACTTTGTTTTAAAGAAAGTGCTATTGACGCCACAACTTTATTAATGTTGAGGATGTTAATAGCATTTCCTTTTTACTTAGTTGTACTTTATATAAGTCGCCCAAAAATAAAAGGCGCTATTTTAACGTCACATTATTTGTGGGCAATTGCAATGGGCGTGTTGGGATATTATATGAGTAGCTTGTTTGATTTTATTGGACTACAATATGTATCGGCAGGAATTGAAAGAATTATCCTATTTGTTTATCCAACCTTAGCCGTGGTCATTAATAGAATAATTTTTAAAGTTGCTATTTCAAAAAGACAATGGCTTTCCATTTTAATCACTTATATCGGGATAGGAATTGCTTATTGGGGAGAATTTCATTTAATGCCCAACTCAAGCTTATTTGTATTCGGTTCCATTATGGTCCTATTGTGCGGGATTACCTATGCTTTTTATTTAGTAGGCACTGGCAAATTAGTCCCTATATTAGGAGCAAGTCAGTATACAAGTATCGCCATGCTTGCTGCAAGTGTTGGCATATTTACACATTATATTGCTCAAACATTATATTTTGGCAAACCGCTCTTATATACAATACCAACTAATATTGGATGGTATGTAATTGCTTTGGCATTAATAGCAACAGTTATCCCTTCTTTTTTATTGAGTAGTGGCATGAAAAGGGTTGGAAGTAATAATTTAGCCATAATCACCAGTATTGGCCCTGTTTCGACCTTATTTCAGGCCAATTGGATATTGGGAGAGACATTTACTTGGCAGCAGCTAGTAGGTACTATTTTTGTCATTTTAGGGGTATTGCTTATAAAAAAAGTTGGGGTGGCTAGGACGAATCCCAACCACCCCGATTATCCTTCCCCCAAAGGATAAAATTTTTATATTATATATAATAATTCTTTAATTCGTATTATAGCTTTATTTCTACTTTCACAAATATGAATTAAAGTTGTGTGTTACCTTTTGTATTATATAAAGAAATAGAAGAAAAAATAATTTTTACTACTATTCATTGATATACAATTCATTATATATTAATGAAATATTAAAATTTACGAATAACAAATAAGTAAATTTCTTATTATATTTTTTATATACTTTTGTTGTACAATAGACTATATGAAAAGGGCAGTACTCATATTCTTAATAATTTATCTTTCACAGCCAATAACTGCTCAAAAGGAAAATAACCTATTAAAAAAACATGAGCTCAGTTTATTGAAACTGCTATTATCTGATTCCATTCAAAATAGTAATTTCATTTTAAGCAATTACTTTAATTTCGGGCTTGATAATCAACGATTCACTAATTCTAGTGTTGTAAAAAGAGGTAAAGAGGTTTTTATACAACCTCTAGGAACAGGTCAACTGTTTATAGCCAAAAATATCAATGGGGCAATTCATCTTGACAGAGTAGACCAAACAACACACTCAGGTGTCAATTTTTTTGCTCAAGACTTCCTTATTAAGGATACTTTATACCAATTTGGAGGCATTGGCTTTTGGCAAATAAGAGGGATTCTAAGTTATTATAGCAAGCAAACTAAACAATGGGAATTATTGCAGTCAAATAGGGCCGTTCCTAGCTTTTTTGATGAACAAAGAGATGCTGTTGTTCACTTTGATGACAACAGGATAGATCCAAAGTTATACATCACGAACTCCTATTACTACCCGAACTACCCAAGTTCTTTTGAACTAGTAGCAGTTGATAGTTGTTATGAGTTCAATTTTCATACTAGAACTTGGAAAACCTTGGGCCTCATTAATCCAGAATTTAAAAAATTATTTGAAAACAAACAGGTGCGCACCATTGAACTGCATTTGGACAGTTTATACGTTTTTCAAAGTCAATTAGAGTTTTATTGGGTAAATTTTGAAAACAACCAATTAGGCCAATTTAATGCGAAAGAAAAAGATAGACTTAGACAAGCATGGTTGTCATTCTACAACAATGACAGGACAAGACAACAAACCCAATTTCAATTTAATATTGGCAATGACTTGTACTATGCCAAAGTTATGCCTGGTGAGGACTTAGAATTCAAAAAAATAAATTTAAACCTGTCAGAATTAAATAGAACCAATACAATACCTATTTATATTAATTCAACATCTTATATAAATTACTTTATCGGTTTGTTATCTAAGAATAGATCTAATATATTTTTGTCAATCGCTTTACTATTGCTTTTAATAGCATTGATTTCTGGAGTATCGAGAAAAAAAAGGATGCCAAAGGAAGTGGCTGCCATTTTATATCAGAATTTTTTCAACGCTTTAACTATTGTTGAGAAAGAGTTAATTGAAGCACTATATCAAAGTAATCTCAAAGGAGGAGAAGTTTCCACAAGAACTATTAATAAAATTATTGGTGTACAACAAAAAGATACACTTACGCAAAATAAAAGCAGGAGCGACCACTTTATTAAGATCAATCAGAAATTTAAAATGGCTACTCAAAATATAGAGCCGCTAGTAATTAAAAACAGAGATAAGGCAGATAAGAGACAGTATAACTATGACCTCAATAAAATGTATATTATTGAAATTGAAAAGCAATTTAAGGACTAAATCAC
>CANFLP010000137.1 GCA_947447835.1 Bacteroidota bacterium | reverse complement strand
TTGCAATTAAAGAAAAGAGGGATGGATGAGTTTAATCCCGATATGAAAAAAATTCTTAGACCAAGTGCCGATCGAGAAATTGAAACATACAAAATTAGCAAAAGCCGAGAAGCAGATATTTTAGCACGTAGTCGTACGCACGCGTCTAACCTTAAATTAGCAATGAAGTTAAGTGAGGTAGAAATGCAAGCAGATGGCAAAAAAGCAACTTTCTTTTATACAGCCGATGACCGTATAGACTTCAGGGAATTGATTCGCATTTTTGCGGGTGAATTTAAAGTAAAGGTCGAAATGCGTCAAATTGGTATTCGTCAGGAAGCGGCCAAACTAGGCGGCATTGGAAGCTGTGGACGTGAATTATGTTGTAGTACTTGGTTACATGATTTTAAGAGTGTAAATACCACTGCTGCTCGTTATCAAAATTTATCAATCAATCAAACTAAATTAAGCGGCCAATGCGGACGATTAAAATGTTGTTTGAATTTTGAATTAGATACTTACTTAGATGCCTTACAAGGATTCCCTGACTATGCAGATACTTTACAAACTGCAATGGGTCAAGCATTCTTAATTAAAAAAGATATTTTCAAAAACTTAATGTGGTACACTTTGCCTAATAACACAAAGCATTATCCATTAACTATTGATCGGGTTGTTGAGATTAAGAAATTAAACCAACAAGGTGTGGTGGTAGATGAGTTACAAGCAGTGGAAGTAACCAGCGGTAAGCCAAAAGAAGTGGAGCCTGATTTTGTAGATGTAGTTGGACAAATTAGCTTAAGAAGTTTAGAGAAAAACGATCGCAGAAGAAGAGATCAACAAAGAGGATATAATAACGATCGTAATTTTGGACCGAATAATGGACCTAACAACGGACCTGGAAGAGATAATCGCGGACCAAATGATCGCAATGAACGTAACAATGGACCACGCCCTAATAATGGGCCGAACAACGGTCCTCGTCCAAACAACGGACCTCGCCCCAATAATCCAAACAACGGACCTAGAAACAATGGACCAAGACCTAATAATGGGCCAAGTAACGGACCTAACAACAGACCGCCTCAAGGAAACAATGAGGGCCACAACCAGCATAAAATCAAATAAGATTTATACATAAAAATAGCCCTCAGTTGAGGGCTATTTTTATTTCGTTCTTAGTTTTTCTTGCCTGATTTCTTAAGCTTTACTAATACTATACCATGTTTGTATTTAGCGCCAAACTTTGCAACCGCATCTGGTCCTTTGTAAACATTCATCGATTCGATTGTTGCGGTATTAATTTTAAGCACTTTAGCATAAGGCGTTTCAACGCCATCCACCAAATAAGTTGGCAAACTAGGATCCCCTTTTGCATCATTTGCATGAGCAGTTGCAGGCTTAGGGGTTTGAGCGTTTACAAATTGTCCGCAAATGGCTAACATTAAAATAAATACTATTTTTTTCATAGTTCGAATTTTATAGTTAAAAATATAATTTTTCTAATTCTTGATTAGTAAAGTCCATTAAGGTTTTTACATAGTTGGGTGAGAAATTAAATTCCAAACCAGCTGTCTGGTATAATTCAGGTAAGGTTTTAGTACCGCCTAATGCCAATGCATTCATATAATTTTCCAAAGCTTGATTAGGATTTTGCTGATACTGCATCCACATACCGATTGCGCCTAATTGTGCAATACCATATTCAATATAATAAAAAGGAACTTCAAATAAATGCAATTGACGTTGCCATCCAATTTCACGAAACATATCTAAGCCAGTGTAATCAATACTATTGGTAGAAAATTCTTTTAAAATAGCAGTCCAATTAGTCGTTCTTTCTTCAATCGTATGACTTGGATTTTCATACACCCAATGTTGGAATTTATCAATAATAGCAATCCAAGGGAATATAGTAATAGTACGTTCTAATTGATGTTCTTTAGCTCTGTTTAAATCGGCATCATTATCGAAAAATGATTGCCAATGATTCATTGTAAATAATTCCATAGACATACTTGCTACTTCGGCAATCTCCATTGGATATTCTTTAAATGCACTCAGTGCTAATGGATGAGATAAAAAGGAATGAATCGCATGGCCACCTTCGTGTACCATTGTTGTTACATCACTCATTTGCCCAGCAGCATTCATAAAAATAAATGGCGCACCCGATTCTGCTAAGGGACAATTGTATCCACCTGGTGCTTTTCCTTTTCTGCTTTCTAAATCAAAATGTTTTAATTCATTCATCTTACGCAAACAGTCTGCAAAAAATGGATTCAATTGCTCAAAGCAAGTCACCGATTTTTCATATAGGTCTTTGCCATCCGTAAATGGTCTCAAAGGCTTGGTACCAGAAGGTTCCGCCTCAGTATCCCATGGCTTTAAAACCGCTAAGCCAAGCTTTTGTTTTTTACGCGCGTATATTTTATCAATCAAGGGAAGCACATGTAATTTTACGGCTTCATGAAATTGAAAACAATCTTCCTTAGAATAATCAAAACGGCCTAATTCCGCAAACTTATAATCTCGATAATTGGCAAATCCTGCATTCACTGCAACCTGATGCCTTTTTTGAATTAAAGTAGTATATAATTCATGCATAGCCTCTTTATCTTGCAAACGACGTTCCTGAATTTTTTTATAGGCTTCTTCTCTCACCCCCCTATCTTCATTTTCTAAAAATTGCGAGGCTTGTTGTAAAGTGTATTCCTGACCATTCATTTCAATAGTCATTTTTCCAGCAATAGTGCCATACTGTTGTTGCAACACACTTAACTCGGCTTGTAAAGGAATATTCTCCGTTCTAAATAAATCAATACTCTTTTTTACAGAACGTAAGTAAGTAAAATACTCAGCCTTATCCAATTCGGCAGTAAATGGTGATGCCACTAATTTTTTATTTAACGCATCGGCATAAGGCTGCATTTGAGGTTGAATTTCCATACAGAAATAAGTAAATGCATCCTCCAATGATTTATCGGTAGTGTCGCAGGTCATTTTGATTTGTCTCCAACAAGCGTCCTCACTAATAAAAGCCTCTAATTCGCTCAAATCTTTCAACCATTTTTCTAATGCTACTTTGCTATTAATGGGTCTATCGGAAAGCTCTTTAAAAAAGGGCTCCAATCCAGCCCAATCCGTTAAAATAAAGGTTTCAGGAAGGTATTGATGAGGCGTTTTTTTTATGTCAGCTGTTCTTAGCATAAGTTGAGATTTTAAGTGGCAAATTTACTACTTTTACACACTTTAAAAGATTTAATAGTGGCCAACAGCATTCATTTATTACCAGATCATATTGCCAATCAAATTGCGGCAGGCGAGGTTATTCAAAGACCCGCT
>CANFLP010000136.1 GCA_947447835.1 Bacteroidota bacterium | reverse complement strand
GCTAACATAAATATCATGCCTACATTAGCACCTGCACTAAATAAATTACCCTCATTGGCAATTACTAAACCATTGCATTTTTCTTCGGCAAGGGCAATAGATTTATTTAGACCTTCTAATACCTCCCCACCAATACTATTCATTTTGGTATTCCAACTAAAGCCTGCAATACCATCACCAATGTCAACCAAATTGCATGCTACGTTTTTCCAAATAGTTTTTTCTTTATGATCTGATAAAATGATAAAAGACGCTGCACCTGGAATTAATTTATAATCCTGTGTTGCTACGTCATAATAATAACGTTTGCCTTCTTTTACTAAATAGAAGCTAAGCCCTTTGTTAGCCATAGTTTCAGCCCATGGAGCAACGGCTACGCCAGCTGCTTTCATATCTTCAATTACCTTGCTTACACCTAATGCATCCCATGTTTCAAATGCGCCAATCTCCCAACCAAAACCAGCTTTTAAAGCATCGTCTACACGATATAATTCGTCACTAATTTCTGGAATACGATGACTGATATAAGAGAACAATGCAAAATGAAATTGACGAATAAATTCACCGCCTTTATCTTTTCCTGCATACAATACTTTAATACGCTCAGGCAAACTTTCGATTGCTTTAGCCGCTGCTATCGAAGCAAATTTTGGTTTATTGCGTGGCTCGTATTCGAATGTTTTTAAATTCAGCGTCAATATTTCTTTACTAGTTGCTGTTTTTACTTTCTTAAAAAATCCTTGTCCAGTTTTATCGCCTAACCAATTTTGCTCCACCATTTTCTCTAACCAAGATGGTAGTGCAAAAATATTTTTTGCTTCATCATTAGGGCAGTTATCTGCTACACCATTTGCTACCTTAACTAAAGTATCAATACCAACTACATCGGCAGTGCGGAATGTTGCCGATTTTGGTCTACCCATAATGGGGCCGGTTAGTGACTCAATTTCATCAATCGAAAGTTCTAATTTTTCCATGATATGCACTACGCTCATCATGCTGAAAACCCCTACACGATTGGCTATAAAGGCAGGCGTATCCTTACATAACACAGTTGTTTTTCCTAAAAACACATCGCCATAATGCATAAAAAAATCTACCACAGCAGCATCTGTCTTAGGGGTAGGAATTACTTCCAATAATCTTAAATATCTTGGAGGATTAAAAAAGTGTGTACCACAAAAATGTTTTTGAAAATCTTCACTACGACCTTCGGCCATTAAGTGAATAGGTATGCCCGAAGTATTTGAACTTACTAAAGTGCCCGGCTTTCTATATTTTTCAACCTCGTCGTAAATTAGTTTCTTGATATCTAATCTTTCAACTACCACTTCAATAATCCAATCTGCACTTGCTAACTTAGCAATATCATCGGTAAAATTTCCTGTACTAATGTTTTTTGCTGCGGCACTTGTATATAAAGGAGAGGGGTTGGATTTAACCGAACTCGTTAATGAATCATCTACTAATTTATTGCGTTCTTTTTTATTGGTCGATTCCTCTGCACCTGGTGTTAATCTATCTAATAATAAAACTTTCACACCCACCCCTGCAAAGTGACAAGCAATTCTTGATCCCATTACTCCACTTCCTAAAACCACTACATTTTTTATAGAACGTTGCATAATTAAAGCGTTTGTGTAAAATTAGTTAGTTATGCAACTAATTTCAAAAAAATCTTTCAAAATTTGGGTCAACCTCCCAGTTTTTGCCATTGATTGGGCCAAATAACCATTTAACAAAAGGCACTTGAGGGTTAATCGGATTGCCCTACATTTGTAATATGCAAGTAGACACTAAATTAGTAGCCCATTTAGCACATTTATCAAGGTTAAATGTGGCACCTGAAAAGATGGACAAATTAGTCGCTGATATGCAGGATTTGGTTGTTTTTGTAGAGCAACTAAATGCATTGGACACTACAGGAACGAAGCCACTTATGCATATGGGTGACGCTGTAAATGTTTTAAGAGTTGATGAAGTGGCTGGTTCTATTTCAAGAGAAGCTGCCCTATTAAATGCACCAGATTCGGATGGTACCTTTTTTAAAGTGCCTAAAGTAATTAATAAATAATTTTTATGTCATCGGTTATACAATTAAGAGATATTGAGAAAAGCTATTTTATGGCAAACCAAGCTATTCCTGTTTTAAAGGGAATTAATTTGGATATTCAACGCAACGAATATGTTGCATTAATGGGCCCATCGGGTAGTGGTAAAAGTACATTGATGAACATTTTAGGATGTTTGGATTCACCTACAAGTGGTACTTACAATTTAAATGGCCATGACGTAAGTAAAATGACCGACGATGAATTAGCAGGTATCAGAAATATCGAAATTGGTTTCGTATTTCAACAATTTAATTTGTTACCTAGATTATCTGCTGCTGAAAACGTTGCATTGCCTTTGGTGTATGCTGGTATTTCAAAAAAAGATAGAATTGATCGTGCAATGGTTGCTTTAGAAAAAGTAGGCTTGGCCGATCGTAGTCATCATAAATCAAATGAGTTGAGCGGTGGTCAAATACAACGTGTTGCCATTGCGCGTGCATTGGTAAACAATCCTTCTATTTTATTAGCCGATGAGCCTACAGGTAATTTGGATTCAAAAACTTCGGTTGAGGTAATGGAATTATTTGGTAAAATTCAATCTGGTGGTAATACAGTAGTGTTGGTGACCCACGAGGAAGATATTGCACAGTATGCGCATAGAGTGGTACGTTTAAGAGATGGTTTAATTGAAACTGATACCTTAAACAACAAGCATAAATAATTACAATAAGTATATAAATAGTTAATAAGAAGCCTCCTAATGGGGGCTTTTTTAGTAATTGGATGAACTTTATTTTATTAGCTTTGTTGTTACATTTACGCAAGCAAAAAAATAGCATGAAAATATATACAAAAGGCGGAGATTTAGGTAAAACCTCATTAATTGGTGGAACGAGAGTGCCCAAAAGCCATATCAGGATTGAATCTTACGGAACTGTGGATGAACTAAACTCATTTGTGGGATTATTGAGTGATTTGATTTCGAACGAAGAGATTAAGAAAATATTAAATGAAGTTCAAGACAGATTATTTACTGTTGGATCTTCCTTAGCATGTGACCCAGATAAAGAGCCTCATTTAAAGATCCCTGATTTAAAGGAAGAAGATATTATTAATTTAGAGCATCATATTGATACAATGAATGCTGTTCTAGAGCCAATGAAATCTTTTATATTACCTGTAGGGCATCAAGCTATTTCAACTGCTCATATTGCGCGTTGTGTTTGCCGTCGTGCAGAAAGATGGTGTGTTAATTTACAAGAGGAGGATCTATTTGTAGAACCAATGGTTATTAAATACCTAAATCGTTTGAGCGATTATTTATTCGTT
>CANFLP010000135.1 GCA_947447835.1 Bacteroidota bacterium | reverse complement strand
GGAGGTTGTCATGGTAGTAAACCTGGCTCTGCAAATGTTTACTTAGGTGATTATGCGAGTACCGTTGCAAATATTTCGGCAAATACTACTGTTTTTCTTAATGCAATCAATTGGACCTCAACAACAGCTGCAATGAATATGCCACAGTCTGGGAAAATGGTTGCATGTAAGGTTACTCAAATTCAAAAATGGATTCAAAAAGGATACCCACAATAAATATGAGTGATAAACTAAAAATATATGCTGTACTAATTTGTGTCGTACTTTTCTCTGCTTGTTATTTTGACAAGAAAGAGCAAATATATCCGCAAGCAGCAGTAGCTACCTGCGATACAACCAATACAACCTACACCGCTACTATTGCACCTATTATTAGTGCCAATTGCGCAAGCTGTCATTCAACTGCTTTGGCAAATATGAATGGAGGTGGTATTATATTAGACAGCTACGCGTCAATTAAGCCATACGTAACCAATAATTTTTTATTGAACTCTATTGTACAAAATGGCTCAGTGAAACCCATGCCAATGAATTCGCCAAAAATGGATGCATGTAGTATTAAGAAAATATCGGTTTGGATAAATAAAGGTGCCTTAAATAATTAAAAGTATAAACATGAATAAAATAATAAAAGCCTTTGCAGTAATAGTTACACTTGTTGGTTCTCAACATGTAAACGCTCAAAAAGTATTTGCAACTAAAACGGGTCAAATTGTTTTTAATGCATCAGGTGGTATAGAAAAAATTGCAGCAGTAAACAATCAAGTAGATTCTAAATTTGTTGACGCAACAGGCCAGATAATATTTGGAGTGCTAGTTAAAGGGTTCAAATTTGAAAACCAATTAATGGAAGATCACTTTAATGAAAATTATATGGAGTCTACACAGTTTCCAAAAGCAGACTTTAAAGGCTATATAAAAAATATCAAAGAAATAGACTTAACTAAAGACGGAAAGTTCCCTGTTACGATAGAAGGTAATTTAACCATTCATGGTGTTGCTCAAAAAGTAGCAACTAGTGGAACCATTGAAATTCAACAAGGGAAGCCTACAATCACAGGTGAATTTAGTGTAAAGATTAAAGAATACGGTATTAAAGGATTGTATATTGGCGAAAAAATTGCTAACGAAGCTAAAATTAAAGTGAACTGCAAATACCAAAACTAAAATTATGAAAGTTAAAGTTATTGGTATAATCATAACAAGCATTTGCTTTATTCAAATACATGCTAGTGCACAAAGCGTTGACTTGTTTGAGGAGAAATATAATAATCAATCTCCTGATATCGTTACAGGCACGTTCAAATCAACAAGAGTTGTAAATGGACAATCTATTGAAAATGTGGGTGCTGGAGTAATGGATTTTCGTATTTCACACCGATTTGGTGCATTAAGTCAAGGAGCCTATAACTTGTTTGGATTAGATCAAGCTTCTATGCGTGTTGGTTTAGATTTTGGCTTATCAAAAAGAATCATGTTTGGAATTGGTAGAAGTACTTATGAAAAACAGTATGATGGATTCATGAAAATAAAACTTGTTCAACAACAAGACGGCGAAAGATTTATTCCATTTGGAATTAGTTATGTTGCAAGTTCCATTTATAAATCTTTAAAAGATCCCGTAACTACTTATACTCCTTACATTTCTGATAGATTTTCATTTGCACATCAACTATTAATTGCTAGCAAATTGAATGATTATATTTCAATACAATTATCACCAACTATCGTACATTACAATTTGGTGGATAGTATTAAAACCCCAAATGATTTTAAATCTCTTGGAATTTCATCAAGAATCAGAATAAGCAAGCGCGTAAATTTAACTTCTGAGTACTATTATAGATTTGATAAACTAGTTGGATACTATAATCCATTATCAATTGGTATAGATATTGAAACAGGTGGCCACGTATTTCAATTACATGTCAGTAATTCTAATGGCATGACTGAACGTACTTTTATAAATGAAACATCAGGTACATGGAGCAAAGGAGATTTATGTTTTGGATTTAATATTACTAGAGCATTCACAATCCGAAAGCCAAAAGAACTGAGAGGCGTTAACTGGTAAACAAAAACTATTTATATGAAAAAGATTTACTACCTAATTGTTTTCATAATTGCCATCGCAGGAGCAGCATATTACTACACATTTATTTATGCAAAAAACCATCACAGAAACGCCCAAACAGAATCCTCTATCATTATAACTGCTGACTCTTTAACAGCAGCATACCAAAATAACGAGCTCGCCGCAAATAAACAGTTTTTAAATAAGGCACTTGAAGTGACTGGTACAATCATTTCCATAAATAAGGATCAGGCTAATCATATCACATTATTAATTGGAAAGGCAGACGCTTTTTCAAACGTTTCTGTAACCCTAACAAGTACCAGCCCCATCACTAAGAAGCCTGGAGAAACAATTACAGTAAAAGGTGTGTGTACCGGAAATTTATCCGATGTGATTATAAATGAAGGAGTTATTAAGTAACTTTACTTAACTCAAATATTTATGACAAAGAAAATTATTAGCCTGTTGCTATACATCATTTGTATAGTAACAACTTTGAATGCGCAGTCTAGCAAGGCCGAAGAAGGTATTCAGAAAGTAATGAAGGAAAACAAAGCCGTAGGATTTTCCGTGGCGGTAGTTAAGCATAATAAAATTGTATACACGCATTCTTTTGGAATGAAGGACATTGACAAGGGCACTGTTCTTAGTGATAATGACATTTTCAGAATAGCCTCTATTTCTAAATCATTTTCTGCTACTTCAATTATGCAGCTAGTAGAAGCTAATAAATTATCATTAGACGATGACTTTAGTAATTTAGTTGGATTTAAAGTACGCAATCCAAAATATCCAAACACGGTGATTACACTTAGAATGATCATGTCACATACCTCATCGGTAAATGATAGTCAGGGCTACTTTACTTTGGATGCAATTAATCCTGCGAAAAACACAGACTGGTCAAAATGTTACAACGACTATGAGCCAGGCAAAGGATATGCTTATTGTAATTTAAACTTTAACATGACAGGTGCTGTGATTGAAAGATATTCAGGAGAAAGATTTGACCAATATGTAAAGCACCATATTTTAGATCCACTTGGTTTATATGGAGGTTATTGCGTAGACTCTTTAGATAAATCAAAATTTGTAACCTTGTACGAATACAATAAAGACTCTGCTAAATTTATTGCTGCAAGTGCTGCATACAATCCAAGAAGTGAAGAAATTAAAAACCACATATTAGGTGTAACCACGCCATTATTCTCTCCAACAGGAGGAATGAAAATATCAGCAACTGACCTTGCAAAATATATGATCATGCATAGCAGACATGGAAAATACAATGGTGGCCGTATTATCTCTAAAAAGAGTTCAATTCAAATGCAGACTAAAATTTCTGAGGATGAAGGTTACGGACTTGCATTGGAAACAACCGATAAATTGATTCCTGGCGAAACCATGTGTGGACATACTGGTTCGGCTTATGGTTTATCAAGTGCTATGTTTTTTAATGTAAAAAAGAAGTTTGGC
>CANFLP010000134.1 GCA_947447835.1 Bacteroidota bacterium | reverse complement strand
AGTAGTTGTTAAATTAAAAATGCCCCGCAAAAGCGAGGCATTTTTGTAAAAGCTATTTTAAAACGCGATTGAATTATAAAGTTTTCAATACATCGTTCATGTTTCTTACAGCGTCTGCGCTCTTGTTGAATGCAGCTTGTTCGTCGGCAGATAAATCCATTTCAACAATCTTCTCCCAACCATTCTTGCCAATTACAACTGGTACGCCTAAGCAAATATCTTTTTGTCCGTATTCGCCGTCTAAGCTTACGCAACAAGTAAATAATTTTTTCTCGTCACGTACAATGCTTTCTACCAATGCAGCTCCTGCAGCACCTGGCGCATACCATGCAGATGTACCCAATAATTTAGTCAATGTAGCACCACCTACCATGGTGTCGTTGATGATAGTTTGTTGTTGCTCTTCGCTTAAGAACTTAGTTACTGGAATGCTATTCCAAGTAGCGTGCTTAATTAAAGGAATCATTGTAGTATCTCCGTGACCACCAACTACCAATGCATTTAAATCGGCAGGGCTACAGTTTAAAGTACTGCTTAATTGATATTTGAAACGTGCACTGTCTAAAGTACCACCCATTCCAATAATTCTATTTTTCGGTAAGCCAGTAGACTGCAATGCTAGGTAAGTCATTGTATCCATTGGGTTACTAATTACAATAATAATTGCGTTTGGAGAATGCTTTAAAATGTTTTCGCAAACACCTTTAACAATACCTGCGTTGGTTCCAATCAATTCTTCACGTGTCATTCCTGGTTTACGTGGTAAACCCGAAGTGATAACTACTACATCAGAATTTGCAGTTTTTGAATAATCGTTTGTGCTACCAGAAATCCTAGTATCAAAACCTAATAATGCAGCAGTCTGCATCATGTCTTGTGCTTTACCTTCGGCAAAACCTTCTTTAATGTCTAATAATACTAGTTCGCTAGCTAATTCTTTACGTGCGATATTGTCTGCACATGTTGCGCCAACTGCACCTGCTCCAACAACGGTAATTTTCATATAATGTCTATTTTAAGTAAATGGTTTATTTTTTACGGGGCAAAGTTAGGTAAATACTTAATTGCCTTGGATGATTTTAATTAGTTCGAAAGGTTCAACCCCTTGGTCCCAAACCTTCACCAAATTACCCTTATCATATAATGCTACAAATGGGGTCATTTTAGGTCTGTAAAAGGTAGGAATGGTGAATGCAGGGTCACGACCAATAATTACGTTGGCTTGGCCTGCTAGGTTAAACTTTGTAGCAAATTTCTTGATAGACTCCATATCACGGTAACTATCCCATATAAAAAGGACGTCTTTGAACTTGTCGGCATATTTATTTAACTCACCTGCTTCGTGCTCACAATGCGAACAATCTGGGCTAAATATAATAATACAGGTGTATTTATATTTTGTAGGCAATTGCTTATTGGTCACTTCTTTCCCATCTACCGAAGTAATACTAAATATTGGCACATGCTTATCCTTCATATAGGGAGCATTGGGGTCTACGGTAGAAGCTGCAGGTTGAGTTGCAACTTGTGCATTGGCAGCGTTTGTAGTCAAAATTCCTAACAGCCCAACTAAACCCATTAATATATATTTCATAATAGTCATTTATTAGTTTTAATTATTGTTTGTCTTCTAACATTCTTTGTGTTTTTGCATCCTGCAAAAAGTCAGATGCGAAAATGAAATTATTAAGTAATTCGTTTTTGCAATAGATAATATCTTCCTTGTTGCCTTCCCATTCCTTATGGCCTTGGTGTAAGTATAAAATATAGTCTCCAATTTCCATAACACTATTCATATCATGTGTAACAACAATGGTGGTAATATTGTTCTCCACAGTTAGTTCATGGATTAATTTATCAATCACCATAGAAGTTTGTGGATCCAAGCCAGAGTTGGGCTCATCGCAAAACAAATATTTTGGATTTAGTACCAATGCACGAGCCAAGCCCACTCTTTTTTTCATTCCACCACTAATTTCGGCAGGGTATTTATTATTAACACCATCCAAATTAACCCTTGCTAATATTTTAGTTACTTTCTCAATTTTTTCTAGTTCTGAAAAATCAGATAACATGTCTAAAGGAAATTTCACATTTTCTTCAACAGTCATAGAATCGAATAATGCATTCCCCTGAAACAACATGCCAATATTATTACGTAATTCTTTTCTTTGTTCTTTATGCATCTTTCCTAGTTCAACACCATCGAAAAATATACTTCCTTTGTCTGCTTGAATTAAGTCAACAATACATTTAATAAGTACAGTCTTGCCACTACCACTTGCTCCAATAATTAAATTACACATACCAGGTTTAAACTGCGCAGAGATGTCTTGTAGTATTACTCTGTCTCCAAATGTTTTACCGATATGTTGTATTTCAATCATGATTATTTATTTAGTGGAGTTTGAAGCGACAATAAATCTTCAAAATTATCACGGCGGCTAATTATTTTTGAAACTCCGTTCTCGAATAAAATTTGTGCAGGCTTAAATCTTGAATTGTAGTTACTAGCCATTTCATATCCGTAAGCTCCCGCATTATAAAATACTAAAAAATCTCCTTCTGCCACTGTCGGGATTTCTCTATCCCATGCAAATGTATCTGTCTCGCAAATATTGCCTACTACTGCATAATGTTGTTTGGTAGCGTCTGGATTACTGATATTGTCTATATGATGGTAGGAATCATAAAACATAGGTCTGATCAAATGATTTAGTCCTGTATTGATTCCTGCAAACTGAATATCGCCCGATTGTTTTAAAACATTTACTTGCGTTACAAAATAACCACACTCACTTACCATGTATTTTCCTGGCTCAAACCAAGCAGTTAATGGGCGGCCATATTTTTCAGACAAATGCTTCATTGCCTTATCAACTTCCGCACCTAATAATGCAATGTCAGTTCCCTTTTCGTTGGGTTTATAAGACACTTTAAAGCCTCCTCCAAAATCTAGTACATTAACCGTAGGGAATTGGTCTAACAAAGTATCAAACACATCGGCTGATTGAATAAAAACATGCACGTCTTTAATTTCACTTCCTGTATGTATATGTAAAGTAGCAATATTGATATTGTACTTTTCTTGTATCGCTTTTAATTCATTTAGTTGTGTAACAGGAATACCAAATTTACTTTTATCGTGGCCGGTAGATATTTTTAAATTACCACCTGCCATAATATTAGGACGCACTCTTACTCCAACAGGATAACTATTGCCATATTGGGCTCCAAATTTTTCTAAATTAGATAAGCTGTCAATATTCACGTTAAGGCCTAAGTTCACAGCTTCGCAAATCTCTTCAAAACTTACGCTGTTACTAGTGTATAAAATATTTTGAGGAGCGAAGCCTACATGCAATGCTAGTTTAGCTTCGTTAATCGAACTACAATCAATATTACAACCTGTGCGTTTTACAACATCTAAAATATGAATATTAGTAAGCGCTTTACATGCGTAAAAAAAGCGTGTATTGTTGGCAGAAAAATGAGTTAGTAAACTTTGGTACTGACTTGCAATTTTTTCGGCATGGTACACATACAATGGTGTGCCATATTCATTTGCGGCCGATTTTAATTGATCGTAGGATAAACTT
>CANFLP010000133.1 GCA_947447835.1 Bacteroidota bacterium | reverse complement strand
TCTTGTTAAAGGTAAAAAATTGACTTGCTTTTCAGATACCGAAGAGGAGGCCGTGGGGTTGACTAAAGTAGTTCCTTTCTTATTGGAAGCGGAGATGAAAAAATTAGGTGCACATTATAGCAAAGGGGCCGATTGGATTTCATATACTCGACATGATGGACTATTAATTACAGGACAAAATCCTGCTTCGTCGGAGGCGGTCGCTCAATTACTATTGAAAACACTTATTGGGAAAAAGGAGCATAAGGTTTAAGCATAATAACCCTAGTCAGGTATGAAGACTGGGCCTGTATATTAGTAGTAAAGTTATTTAATTTCTTACATTTGATTTGTGAAAACCTATCAACCTAAAATAGCTAAGTATTATATTATAGGTAGTATTGTATCTGTACTGTTGTGTTGCTTCTATTTTTTTATTGTGGAGGGAAAGCCAGGTGATAAAAACATAATATTTTTCAAACTACTATTTATTGCAATTGCTATTATGGCATTGCCTTACAAGGCATTTCTTGAAAAATATATTCTAGAAAATAATTTTCTTACTATAAAAGGATTGTTTCCTTCTAAAATCGATATCAATAAAATCAAATCTGTAAATAGAATTATTTATAGTGGTAGAAGTTTTCCAACTACTTCAACCGATTGTTTAGAAATTAAATATGGTTTTAGTAATACCACATATGTTGCACCAATAGATATGGAAGGATTTGCCAATGACTTACTTTTGGTAAATCCAAATATCGAGGTCAATATCAATCCAGTAGATAAAGCGAGCCATAAGGTAAGAGTTCGAATTCTTGGATTAACTATCATATCGCTTATTTTAGCTTATGTTCTTTTTGTGATTGCAATCCCAACGTATATTACACAAGAGAAAGACATGGTTGTTGTTAAGGATTTCATTGCTTATTCTTTTACGAATACTTATAATACTGGAGGTAGGCATTCTGTAAAAAAGCATTCTGTAGATATTGTTCTTTATAATAGTGAAAAGACCCTTCGCATAACAGAAAATAATAGTAAATATTGGGAGCGGCTTCTTGATACTAGTAAATATCAAAAGGCCATCAAATTTAAAGTTTACCCATGGAGGGCTGATAATGATTTAATATATGATCCTAGTCCTCTTATTATTGATAGTGATACAATTATACCTTTTCAGAAAGATACCAATAGCCAATTATCATTAGTAGTGGCGTTATCTGTAATACTTGCTTTCATTTTATTAATCCTATTTAATAAGATTAAGGCATATAGAAAAAAGGCCTTTTATGAAGACAAGGTTACTTATAGCGAAGGGCTTTGGAAGTTAGTTGGGCAGTGGTTAAAAAATTAATACTTTAATAATTTTCATTGGTACAACATTAAGTATAGCTTTGCGGCAACAACTATTGTAATATTATTCAAAACTATAAAGTATGTCAACAAGCAACGTAAGGGCTTTTGGAACGGAATCAAAGAACGATGATTTAAAACAAATAAGTATTGAACGCAGAGAAGTTACTGCCAATGATATAGAGATTGATATTTTGTATTGTGGAGTATGTCATTCGGATTTACACACTGCAAGAAATGACTGGGGCGGTACCGTTTATCCAGCAGTTCCTGGTCATGAGATTGTTGGAAAGGTAACTAAGGTTGGCTCAGGTGTAACCAAATTAAAAGTAGGTGATTATGCTGCTGTTGGTTGTTTAGTGGATTCATGCAGAACCTGTGCTAGTTGCGAGGAACACTTAGAGCAATATTGTTTAAATGGTTTTGTGGGAACTTATAATGGCAAAGACAAACATTTAGGAGGTCAAACTTTTGGAGGATATTCTGAAAAAGTAGTAGTGGACGAACACTTCGTTTTAAAAGTGCCTGCTAATTTAAATTTAGCCGCTGCTGCACCATTATTATGTGCTGGTATTACAACATGGTCTCCACTTAAACATTGGAAAGTAGGCAAGGGCAGTAAGGTTGCAGTAGTTGGATTAGGTGGTTTAGGTCATATGGCTATTAAATTAGCAAAGGGCTTAGGCGCTGAAGTAACATTGTTTTCTAGAACTGAATCTAAAACAAAAGATGCATTAGACCTAGGTGCTGATGCAGTTGTAATTTCAACTGAAGCATTAGATATGGATACAGTAAAAGGCAAGTTTGATTTAATTATTGACACAGTTCCTTATGTACATGATATCAATCCATATGTAACTACATTAAACGTAAGCGGTACATTGGTGTTAGTTGGATATTTAGGACCATTGGAGCCAATGGTTAATACAGTGCCAATGATTTTGGGTAGAAAGAAAATTGCTGGTTCTGTTATTGGCGGCATTGCAGAAACACAAGAAATGTTAGATTTTTGTGGTGAACACAATATCGTTTCTGAAATTGAAATAATCAATATGCAAGATATTAATGCAGCGTATGAAAGAATGCTAAAGAGCGATGTCAGATATCGATTTGTCATTGACATGGCCTCATTAAAAAATAATTAGTCTATGAGTAACACTCCCAAATTAACGTGGGCTAATAATTTAAGAGTTGCCGCTACTTTGGGAGTGATATTTATTCATGCTTCTTCCTATTTAACAGGAAGCCTTGGAAAAATTCCGCAAAACAATTGGATTTTAGCTATCATCATAAATACAGCAGTAAGATGGTCCGTACCTGTATTTGTAATGCTTACAGGCTCCTTTGTGTTGGGGAACTACAATGATAAAATAGGCGACTTTTTAAGAAAGGCCTTGCATAAAATAATTATTCCATTTTTTATATGGAGTGTTTTTTATTTACTGCATAATAATTGGGATGATTTATTAGGAAATAAATTATCGATGTCTCAAAAAGGCGACATACTATTAGAAAATGCGATTACTGGAAGTGCGGTACACCTTTGGTATATTTATATGATTATTGGAATGTATTTTGTTATTCCTATTTTTTCAAAATGGACTAAATACGCCAATAAAAAAGAGCTCACTATTTTTTTAGTGTTTTGGTTTTTCTTGCTCATTGCATATCCATTTATTGACAAGTACAGCACTGATTTTGAACTCAATTATTTCACAGGGTATATTGGTTATTTAATAGGAGGTTATTATTTTTTCAAGTTTGTAAATCTGCCTAAGGCATTGCTTTGGACTATATTTATTGGCTCGATTACGGCCATTGCATTTGGTACTTACTATTTGGCTTTTCAAAAAAATGTAGACAAGGAAATGTATTTGGCGCCCCTTACACCGGGTGTGTTTTTAATGAGTGCTAGTATCTACTTACTATTTAAACAGTCAAACATTACAATGCCCAATTGGATCAATTTAGTTGTGAATCAAATTTGTAATTATAGTTATGGCATATATTTAGTGCATTTAATTGTATTAGCTTGGGTTGATGACCTGGTGATAAGTGCAACAGACTTTAATCCCCTAATAACTATACCGGTTATGAGTATACTATGTTTAACTTTTTCGTTTGGGATTATATATCTGCTTCGAAAAATCCCTTTCTTAGGAAAGTGGATAGGATAAGCGGTTAGTTACTAAGGATTATTGTATGTAAATTACACACAAAGCCTGCCTCCCATGAAATTTCCATTTACAATTACCGCCCTTTTTCTTTTTATCTTTTTTATCAATAAT
>CANFLP010000132.1 GCA_947447835.1 Bacteroidota bacterium | reverse complement strand
TTCAAAGGTTTTTTCATTTTCGAAATGGCCTAAATTAAACCAAGCATCCTGATGTACCCAAACACCTGCATCATCAGGATTTGGTGAAAGTATTTGTTGTAATTTATTATGACGGTCATTTACATCCAACGTGATTTGATCATATCTAGGTGTAACGTTTTGTTTGTTTGGGAATACCCAGATTTGCAAAAACTTCACCATCTCGTTTTTATTCTTATTGTATTCGCTATGCTGAATACCTGTGCCAGCGCTCATTACTTGTATATCTCCATTTCTAATAACTGTAGTATTGCCCATGCTATCCTTATGCTCTAGGTCACCTTGTAATGGGATACTTATAATTTCCATATTGTCATGAGGATGTGTACCAAATCCCATACCTCCACTTACTGTGTCATCGTTTAACACACGCAATGCACCAAAATGAATTCTCTCTGGGTTGTAATATCCCGCAAAACTAAATGTATGATAACTATGTAGCCAACCATGATTAGCTGATCCTCTACCCTCCGCTTTATGTATTACCACGTTCTTCATATTAAATATTTATAGTGCAAATTTAAGGTTTGTTCCAAGTAATTATTTTATATTTTACTCTATCGTAAATAAGTCCAATAAAAAGGATGCAGGCACCTATTACGAGTGAGTATAATTGCAATTTGGTGTAAATTAATCCTGCAAATGTTCCACCTATAAAAAAGAATAGAATGATTCGGGATCTTAATTGAATATTTCCCAATAGTTTTTTTCTATGTTCTGGGGTTTTATAAAAAAAGAGCTGGGAAAGCTCAATACCTAAGTCGGTAAACAGTCCAGTTAGGTGTGTAGTCCTTACCATTGCGCTTGAAAGTGTTGTGATTAATGAGTTTTGCAAACCCATCGTGAATAATAAAGCAAGTGCAATAATATCAGGATAATTATTCACGAACATATGCCCAAAACTACCTATTAGTATCAATATGCTTATTTCAATAAATACGGGTAATACAAAAATGTTACGCTCTTTAGTTCTGTCTACAATTTCAACAATAAAATTTGATACAAAGGATCCTAGTAAAAAAAATAATATGTATAATAAGTAAATGATACTTTTTGAAAACTGAAATCTGAAAAATTCGTCTACAAAAAAGGCAAAATGACCCGTTACATTGGTCGTTAGCTTTTGTACTGACAAAAAACCAACTACATTTACGAGTCCAGCTACAAATGACAAAAGAGAGGCAGCCTTTAAATTATGGGATAGTGTTCGGTGTTTTCCATGATGCCTAAACATATATTTATGCTTTAATGATCTCTGTAAAGATACAATTGTTTATTAGGAACTATTTTTTAAATGAGTTATTCATTTTTCATTAAATTGAGTAAGCAAATTGCCTTATATGAAAAAAATTATTGCCGTTGACATGGATAATGTTTTGGTAGATATTGAAACCCAAATGATTGACTGGTATGAACGTGATTTTGGAATAAGGATAGATCGGTCCCAGATGTTAGGCATACCTGAATCAGATGCCTTCCCCAATAAACAAGCTGTTAGGGACTTTTGCTTTACTCCTGGTTTTTTTAGAACAGCACCAATGATGCCAGGGGCCCTAGACGCTATTAAAACACTTATGTTGGACTTTGAGATTTACATAGTATCCGCTGCGATGGAATTTCCACAATCCTTATTTGAAAAAACAGAATGGTTAAAAGAATACTTTCCATTCATTAGTTGGAAAAATATTGTTTTTTGTGGCGATAAGAGTATAATAGATACTCATTACTTAATTGATGATCACTGCAAAAATCTTGACTTTTGTAAGGGCAAGCCCATATTATTTACTGCTTCTCATAATGTTCATCATACACATCATATTCGTGTAAATGATTGGGCTGAAGTACTTGACTTATTTAAAAAAGAAGTAAATTCATTGTAGCCAAATATCAGTAATATATTCATTACTGATTTAAATGCCTGCACATGAAAAAACTATTTAGTCTTTTATTAATGCTTCCTAATTTACTATTTGCACAGACGCCTATCGTTAAGACAAATGCTGGCCCAATTAGTGGTATTGAAAAAAATGGCATCCAGATATTTAAGGGTATCCCTTTTGCACAACCACCAGTTGGTGATTTACGTTGGAAAGCCCCACAACCAGTAAAGCCTTGGAAGGATATTAAGCAATGTATTGCATTTGGGGCTAGTCCAATACAAGCCTCACCAGTTCCATTCATGTGCTGGTCTGAGGAATATTTAATTCCTAAAGAACCTATTAGCGAGGATTGTTTGTATTTGAATGTATGGGCACCTAAAAAATCTGCCACAAAAAAAGCCGTACTTGTTTATATATACGGGGGTGGTTTTAGAAGTGGTGGTGCAGGTTGTGCAATTTATGATGGAACTGAAATGGCTAAAAAAGATATCATATATGTTTCCATTAATTACAGAGTAGGCGTATTTGGTTTTTTAGCACATCCAGAATTATCTAAAGAATCTGCAAATAATGTATCAGGCAATTATGCCATTTTAGATATGGTTGCTGCTTTAAAATGGGTGAAAGAAAACATTGCAGCATTTGGTGGAGATCCTAGCAGGGTAACTATTGCAGGACAGTCTGCTGGTGCTTTTGCTGTTAATTTTTTAGCAGCATCTCCATTAACAAAAGGATTAATTCATGGTGCTATTGCGGAAAGTGGAGGAAGTATTTTACCAAGTTCAATCCGACCAGCAATGCATTTACAACAAGCAGAACAAGTTGGTGTAGGTTTTGCAAAATCATTAGGATGCAATTCTTTGCAGGATTTAAGAAATAAAACAGCCAATGAAATTTTACATGCAAACCCAGGAATGGTTGGTCCTTTTGAAGATGGCTATGTGGTGCCAAGTTCAATGCTTGAAACTTATAAGAATGACAAACAAAATGATATCCCAACCATATTAGGCTGGAATTTAGACGATAAAATTATGGGTAGACCCGTCCCTGCAAAACAATTTATTGAAGACATTAAAAAGCAATTTGGAGCAAATGCCGAAAAATTGTTAGCACAATATAAAGCTGGGAATGATGATGAAGCCGCAAGTTCGCAAGGTGATTTAAGCAGAGATCAAACTTTTGGTGTGCAAGGGTATACTTGGGCTACATTGCAATCGGAAAAAGGTAAAGCACCTATTTATGTTTACAATTTTAATCGTAAACTGCCAGCTTCGACACCAGCTAACGACTTTGGTGCTTTTCATACTGGCGAAGTGCCTTATGCTTATAATAATTTACATACCGTTAATAACAGACCATTCACCAAAGAAGATTATGAACTTGCAGATCATATGTCAACTTATTGGGTGAATTTTGTTAAAACGGGTAATCCAAACGGTGCTGGCCTAACGCAATGGCCAGCTTACAAGAAGGAAACTAAGCAAATCATGCAATTGGATGCTAAAACCAATGTGGTTAAGCTTCCTACAGCGTCTAAATTGGCATTATTGTCTATAATATTATAACATTAACCTCCCTTTAATAAGTCGTATCTTCGTTACTTATTAGAAAAACAGATTATTTTGAAATTTATTGATTTAGGGCTGGATCAGAAGATATTGGATGGAATTGATGCAATGGGGTACGAGACAGCCACCCCGGTTCAACAACAAGTAATGGTG
>CANFLP010000131.1 GCA_947447835.1 Bacteroidota bacterium | reverse complement strand
GAATAGCGTTGATAATTAATTGCTTTTGTTTTACAACCCCTGCATTTCCATGCGGGGGTTTTGTTATCAAAAACATAATATTCTTACCGCTTAACTAGATGAAAGTCAATTTTAACATTATTCATGCCTGTAAGCTTAATATTCCCTTTATTTTCGCCCACAAATCATAAACTAGTTTAATGTATAACAACAAGTCTTATTTAAAGAAATCTCTCCTAGTAATAGTGGCGGGGCTATTAATACAAACTGCGTTTGCCCAGAGCCTAATTTCAATTAAAGGGCAGATAACAGATAGTGCAGAAAAGAAACAATTGCATAATGCTTCTATAAATATTTTAAGAACAAAGGATTCTGTCTTGGTTGGTTCTACAAGGGCTAACAAGGAAGGTCAATTTAACTTGGTTGCCAAAACCGATGGCAAGTATATTTTGATGATTACTTACCCTCAATATGCGGACTATATTGACAAGGTAGAACTTACTAATGGTCAAGAATTAAATTTAGGCACTGTATACTTAAACACTAAAGCACATTTGCTTAAAGAGGTTATTATACGCAGTACAGTTTCTGCTATCAGAATTAAAGGAGATACTACCGAATACAAGGCAGATAGTTTTCACGTTAATCCAAATGCAGATGTGCAAGAATTATTGAAAAAAATGCCGGGCATACAAGTAAATTCAAAAGGCGAAATTACAGCACAAGGTGAGAAAGTAAATAAGGTGTTGGTTGATGGAGAAGAATTTTTTAGTGATGATCCTGCAGTGGTAACCAAAAATTTAAGAGCTGATATTGTAGATAAGATTCAGGTGTTTGATAAAAAGTCAGAGCAAGCTGCATTTACAGGTATCGACGATGGTCAAAAGACTAAAACAATTAATGTTCAATTAAAAGAAGATAAAAAGAACGGTTATTTTGGAAAAGCAGAAATGGGTTCCAATTTTGGGCAATATGGTAATGGGAAATTAATGGTGAATGCTTTTAAAGCTAAAAAGAAAATGGCTGCGTTCTTTACCCAAGACAATACTCGCTTTGAAGCTTTAAACTGGGATGAGTCTAGGAATTATTCTGATGGAGGAAATATGACAACAGAAATGAATGATGATGGTGGCATGATGATCAATATGACTTCGGATGAAGATTATGGATCAAATGTTGGTTTCCCTAATCAACAAAATGCAGGTTTGGTTTTTGGAAATAAATGGAGTAAATCTTCTACCAATAATTCTGCTCAATATCAAAACCTAATTGTAAACTCATTGGGGAGCAATTTTAATAAAACGATTTTACCGGACTCTTCATTCACAAGTAATACTTCCAATAAACAACATAGCGACAAGAAAAAGTATAAAATAAATAGTATTAACGAATGGGGTACGGATACTACAGGCTTGTTTAAGATTACAGTTAAGGCAGCAGATGTATTAAAAAATGGCACTACTGAATATTCTGGACAAACTACTGGCGAAACTGGCCATTTAATTAATCAGTCTAATAGAACAAGTTCATTAAATGAAGACGATAAGACATTGTCGGCTAATTTGAGTTTCAGAAAAAAGTTTGCTAAAAAAGGGAGGACTATATCTATATTATCTGACTTGAATTTTAATGATAAATCCCAAGACGGAGCTTTGATTTCTAATAATGAATATTTTAATTATAGTGGTGTAGTTATTAAAAAAGATTCAGTAGATCAGTTGAAATCAAATAAGCAAAATACATCTGCAATCAATTCTAATGTAGTCTACACCGAGCCTTTGGGTAAAAAATCTTTTTTGATTTTTAAATATGCTTTAAATTTTGGAAAGAATGATGCACAAAGGACAACCTATGATAACGTAAGCAATAGTGCTTATGTATCAAAACCTCTAGCTGAAAATGTAGTAGACTCTTTGAGCAATCATTTTGTTTTTAATACGATCAATAATGCAGGCTCGGTTAACTATCGTTTTGTGGATAAAAAATACAATTGGGTAGTTGGTTCTGGATTTGGAACAGCACATTATCAAATGAATGACATTGCGAAAAATACTATTCGTTCTATTGATTTCAACAATTTCATACCGTCGTTCACTTTGAATTATAACCCTAAACAGCAAAGAAGGATTCAGTTAGATTATTCGGGTAAAACAATAAACCCAACCTTATTGCAAATACAACCCATTGTAGATAATACTGATCCATTAAATGTAAATATTGGCAATGCTAATTTACAACAAGGTTTTACGAATACTATCCGAATAAATGCAAACGATTTCAAAGTATTGAAAAGCAGGTATATGTTTATTAGTGCTCAATATTCAACAACAGACAATGCCATAAGTAATAGCAGTACTGTAGATGGTTTGGGTAGAAGGGTAAATCAATATATAAATGTTCAAGGGAACTACGCATACAATGCTAACATGTATTATGGCATGGAAATTTACAAAGGTATTCAACTAGGCGGTGGTTTAAATGGTAATGTAAGCAGGTATGTGAATAGCGTAAATGGTATAAGAAATGTAAATGATAATTCAAGTATTGGATATAATGTGCAGTTAAATTACTGGGGTGAAAAATGGTATAGTTTCTATTTAAACTTTAGTGCAAATAACAATACTACGGTATCAAGTATTCGACCAGGCGCTTCAACTAATTATTGGAATTACGCTATTAGTGGAAGACCTGAGCTTAAATTTAAAAAAATCAAAACTTATTTTGATTTGAATATTGATGCTAATATGTTTCAAAAATCAAAAGTTTTCCCTGATCAAAAGGATATTTTTATTTTGAGTCCGTCTTTACGAAAAGTTTTAGGCAAGGCAGATAGTTGGGAAATGAAGTTATATGTATTTGATATGCTAAATCAGAATAACAATATTCAACGAAACATGACTAGTAACTTTATATCAGAGTCAATTAATAACGGTGTTAAACGTTATTTTATGTTTAGCTTGATTTATAATTTTAGCAAAAACGGCAAGCCGTCTAATATGGGCTTTTAATTTCACTTAATAAATAATACAATGAAATATATATACTTTTTAATAATCACCCTATTTGCAGTATCTGCAACTGCTCAAACTACTTTCATAACCAGTGGTAAAATTAATTACGAGCGCAAGATTGCACAATATACTTTAATGGAATCAATGCAGTCTGACGAAGGTATGGATGCTTCTTGGACAGAAGAGTTAAAGAAAATATTTCCCAAATTTGTGACTGATAATTTTACAATGGAATTTAATGCAACACAAACGCATTATAGATTAGAGAAAGAGAATGCAGATAACAAGTATATGGTTTTTGGGGCTAAGCCTTCAGAAACGGACTTTACCATACAGAATTTTGAAAATGAAACATCGGTTGCTAGGAAATCTGTATTTGAAAATGAATATTTTATCAAAGACAGTCTTCCTAAATATGATTGGAAAATCACCAATGAATTGAGAGATATTGCTGGCTTTGAATGTAAAAAAGCCATTACTAAAATTTGTGACTCTGTGGTGGTAGTCGCATTTTATACCGATCAAATTATGGTGAAGGGTGGCCCAGAAAGTTTTAACGGCTTACCTGGTATGATACTAGGTTTGGCCATTCCAAGACTTTCAGAAACCATTTATGCAACTAGGCTAGAGCTAACTAATCCAGCAATTCCAACACCAGCTCAAGGCAAATCCAAGGCGGTTAAACGTACTCAAATAAGTGCTGACCTGAAAAAGGGATTAGAGCAGTGGGGTAAGTTTGG
>CANFLP010000130.1 GCA_947447835.1 Bacteroidota bacterium | reverse complement strand
TGCATATGCCTAGTAATGTTAGCAGAAGAAAATTTGTACAAGACGCCGGTTTAACTACCATGGCCTTAGGACTTAGTCCTCAGTTTATAAAGGCCCAATCTAGTGCCAAAAAGGACAAAGTACGTTTAGGTATTATAGGTACAGGCTATCGTGGTCAGAATCATATTGAAATGCTATGCCAACGTACTGACACTGTAATAGTTGCCTTTGCTGATCCTGATAAACAAATGCTTGCAGACGCTCAAAAGCTACTTAAAGAAGCAGGAAGACCTGCTGCTATTGAATATAGTAATGGCAAAGAAAATTTCAAACAACTCTTACAACGCACTGATATAGATGCAGTTATAATTGCTACACCATGGGAATGGCATATTCCACAAGCCCTAGAGGCAATCCATCATGGAATCATTCCAGGTGTTGAGGTTTGTGGTGCTATTAAGTTAACAGACTGTTGGGACATAGTTAATGCTAGTGAAAAAACAGGTGTTCCTGTGATGTGTTTAGAGAATGTATGTTATAGACGCGATGTATTAGCTGTCTATAACATGGTAAGAAAAGGCATGTTTGGGGAATTATTGCACTTACAAGGTGGCTATGAGCACGATTTAAGGGGTGTTAAGTTTAATGATGGCAAGACGGCATACAATTCAGGGGTTGAATTTGGCGAAAAAGGACTTAGTGAGGCTAAATGGAGAACCAATCACTCCTTATATAGGAATGGCGAGTTATATCCAACCCATGGTTTAGGGCCAGTTGCTATGATGATAGATGCTAATAGAGGTAACAGATTAACCAGGTTATCTTCAGTAGCTACTAAAGCAAGAGGTTTACATAAATATATAGTTAACCATCCACAAGGTGGTGAAAATCACCCTAATGCGAAAATTAAATTTAAATTAGGAGATATAGTAACTACCCAGATTCAAACACATAATGGAGAGACGATTATATTGACACATGACACGAATTCACCTCGTCCTTATAATTTAGGCTTTAGAGTTCAGGGTACTGAGGGCTTATGGCAAGACTTTAGTTCGGGTGCACTGAATGCTGGACATATATATATTGAGGGCGTTTCCAAAAAAGCCCATGTTTGGGAAAATCCAGAACCTTATTTAAAGGAGCACGATCACCCATTATGGAAGCGTTTTGAAAAAGATGCCGAAGGATCTGGCCATGGAGGTATGGACTTTTTTGTTGAAAATGCATTTATAGAATGTATCAAAAGAAATGTGCCTTTCCCAATTGATGTATACGATTTAGCAACTTGGTATGCCATTACTCCCCTTTCTGAAAAGTCAATTATGGAGCACGGACAGGTTCAGGAAATTCCCGACTTTACCCGCGGAAAATGGCAACATCGAAAACCGGACTTTGCAATGACCGACCAATATTAATACCAAAAATCAATATTAAGCAGAGACTAAATTATGGATCTAGTAGTTTATCACTTCTGCTAAATTATATATATTAGCTATTATTTTAATTTATTATAGACTTCTAAAAGTCTAATTTGATTGAGGGCCCGAACATAGTTTTGGCCCTCTTTTTTTGCCCCGTAATAAATATCATTATTAAGGTGGTCCGTTAAAAATCTAAGGGCTTGCATATAAATCATAAACTGTCCTCCAAAGAACAAATGGTCCAATTCAAAATTAGAAAGGACCTTTTTCATATGGGTTAGGTATCCTGCTTGTAAAGCCTGCCATTTATTACCATCAACTTGTATTAAATCCAAGTTAGCTTCCTCTTCTGAAACACTACATAAGCATGTACGACACATATCCCCAATATCACTGATAAAATAACCAGGCATAACAGTGTCTAAATCAATGACACAAATTGCCTTTTCAACCCCATCCAATTGTTGGAACAAGACATTGCTAATTTTGGTGTCGTGATGGGTTACACGTAGTTTGGATTCGGGATGGTTCATAAAACGCTCATATTGATCCACATAATGGCGCTGTGTTTGTAATGCTTTTATTGCATCCTTACTTTGATGAATTCTTTCTGAATTCCCATGAATTATGGCATCTTCAAATTGATGATATCTTAAACTTAAATTATGAAAATCGGGTAATGTGATTTTGAGTTCATTTACATTAAAATCATTTAAGATACTTGTGAAATATCCAAATTGTTTTGCAGCCTCTTTTGCTTGACTTGGATTTTCTAAGACTGATAAAGCATAAGCATCTATCTTATGAAAAGCACGAAAATATTGACCCTCCCACTCCACTAAGGTTTTACCATCTAGTGTTGGAACTAAATGAGTATATAGATATTGTGGATCATTTTTTTGAAGAAAATTGCCAATTGCATTTATGTTATGATCAATCGCCCAAGGGTCTTTGAAAATATGATGATTAATGGTCTGTAATACATAATCACCGGTAGATGTATTTATGACATAGGTACTATTGATAAGTCCTTGGTGTAATTGTGTTGTAGCTATTACATCCCAGCCGTATAATTCAAAAATGCTTTTCATATTTAATAAAATTAAATGTACAGAATTAGGCTCAATTATCGTACTTTCAAATTTCAATTCAATCAATAACATGAGCATTAATCGTCGAGGCTTTATCAATTTAACAAGTTTGGGTATTGCTGGTTTTACTTTACAGGGTTTTGTAGATAAAGCTTCTATAAATGGCCAAAAGCCTATTGTCATCTCTACTTGGGATGCAGGATTGAATGCCAATAAAGGTGCATGGGAAGTATTAAGTAAAGGAGGCACTGCTTTAGATGCTGTTGAAAAAGGGGTAATGGTAACCGAGGATGAAATTAGTTGTTGTGTTGGATTGGGTGCTAATCCAGATAGAGATGGTTATGTTACTTTAGATGCATCTATAATGGATCATGAATTTAATTGTGGCAGTGTTGCTTTTTTAGAACAAATAAAACATCCAATATCTGTTGCGCGAAAAGTAATGGAAAAAACACCACATGTAATGTTAGTCGGTGAAGGAGCACAACAATTTGCTTTGTCTCAGGGATTTACTTTAGAGTCCTCGAAATTGTCTGACAGCGCTGAACAATCTTATAAAAATTGGTTAAAGAAATCAACATACAAACCGGTTATTAATGTTGAAAGACAATCACCTAAAACTGCAACAAGTCAATTAGAAGATAAATTTAAAGCACCAGCTCGTTTAAGTAATGGTGAATGGAACCATGACACCATTGGTATGGTTGCATTGGATGCCAATGGTAATTTAAGCGGAAGCTGTACCACTAGTGGCGCTGGATTTAAATTACGCGGACGTGTAGGAGACTCTCCTATTATTGGTGCAGGTTTATATGTAGACAACGAAGTAGGTGCGGTTGTTGCAACAGGTCAAGGTGAAGATGTAATTAGAGTGGCTGGTGCAAGTGCGGTTGTTGAACACATGCGTCAAGGTAAGTCTCCTCAAGAAGCTTGTCGTTTAGTTGTAGAAAAAATAAGAAGCATTAAAAAAGAAAAAGCAGCGGATATTCAGGTATGTTTTATTGCGTTGAATAAAAATGGTGAACACGGAAGTTATGCACTGCATTCTGGATTTAATTATGCAGTTCATACAACCGAAGGCAATAAATTAATTGAATCTCATTTTAGTGTTTAATGAGTAAACAAAATACGATATTAGAAGTAGCGGTATTCACGGTTCAAGCAGCATTGACTGCATTAAAAGCCGGAGCCGATCGTATTGAGTTTTGTGAAAATCCAAGCGAGGGCGGAACCACCCCATCCTATGGAAGTTTAAAAACTTTAATCCAACTAACGGACAAGCCAGTCTTTCCAATCATTAGACCAAGAGG
>CANFLP010000129.1 GCA_947447835.1 Bacteroidota bacterium | reverse complement strand
ATATCTATGCTCAGTAGGATGGTTTGATTATCTTTGCCAAAATTTGCATTTATGTTACAAGTAAACTTCTTACGCCAAAATACAGAATTGGCTAAAAAGAAATTGGCTATCAAGCACTTCGCTAATTTAAATTTAGTGGACGAAGTGATAGCAATTGATGATCAAAGAAAGCAGTTACAAGCGTCCTTTGATGATTTACAGTCTAAGGTAAATGCAGCTTCCAAGGAAATTGGTGGCTTTATGGCTAAAGGTGAAAAAGATAAGGCGGAGGCATTAAAAAATGATGTTGCTGAATGGAAAAAGCAATTGGAGCCATTAAAAGAGCAAATGACTGAGGTGGAAGCAAAATTGCAACAAGTAATTGTGCAATTTCCAAATCTGCCACATGATTTAGTACCATTAGGAAAAACACCTGAAGAAAATGAAGTGGTGCGTGTTGGCGGCGAAACTCCAAAATTACCTGCCAATGCTGAAGCACATTGGGACTTAATCAAAAAATACAATTTGGTTGATTTTGAGACAGGCGCAAAAATTACTGGAAGTGGATTCCCATTATATATAGGTAAGGGTGCTAAGTTTCAAAGAGTATTAACGCAATATTTTTTAGACTTTAACACAGCTGCTGGATATACCGAATACTTACCTCCGTTTATGGTGAATGCTGCATCTGCTTTCGCAACTGGACAATTACCAGATAAAGAAGGTCAAATGTACCATGCAACTGAGGATGACTTTTATTTAATCCCAACTGCCGAAGTGCCTGTTACCAATGTGTTTCGTGATACAGTATTAAAAGAATCAGACCTGCCATTGCAAATGACTGCCTACTCTCCTTGTTTTAGAAGAGAGGCTGGAAGTTTTGGTAAAGATGTGCGTGGATTAAATAGAGTACACCAATTTGAGAAAGTTGAAATCATTCAAATTGTACATCCAGATAAAAGTGATGAAGTGTTAAACGAAATGGTTGCGCACGTTGAAAAATTATTAATCAGCTTAGGATTACAATACCGAATTTTAAGATTGTGTGGTGGTGATATGGGATTTGCATCAGCTATTACTTATGATTTTGAAGTATACAGCGCTGCACAAGAAAGATGGTTGGAAGTGAGTAGTGTAAGTAATTTTCAAGCGTATCAAACATATAGAATGAAATGTCGTTTTAAAGATGCAGATGGAAAAATACAATTTGCACATTCTTTAAATGGTAGTTCATTGGCCTTGCCTAGAATTTTTGCAGCCATTGTTGAGAATTATCAAACCGAAGCTGGCATTGCGTTACCGAAAGTTTTACAACCTTATTTTGGTGCAGAAAATTTGGTTTAATATCCATTGTCTGAAGCTATAAAATTTAAAGTAGTAATAAAAATATTTAACAAAACAAAAGCCCCTCCAATTGGAAGGGCTTTCTTTTTCGTATTATTCAAGCAGTCAACAAGTAATTTTAAAATTTGCTAAATCTTAAGCCAATAGCAAATGGGTTCATGTCAAAGCTGGTTAAATTCTTGTCAAATAAATTTGTCATGCTATAAGAACCGTATAATCTAATTGACCCTACACCTAATTCTCCAATCGTAGACATCTTAATATTGTTGAGGTCAAAGTTGCCATTCATTTTTTTCTTACCTCTTTCCTCACTAATTTGTTTAGTATGTGATTGTAATAAATAACCAGCACTCATACCAAAACTAGCATAGAAACTTTTGTTGTTTTCTGGATTAGACTGGTAGTTTAATTGAATGGGTACAGTTAGGTATTCAACAAAAAGTTTGTTCTTTTTAAAATGTGCATTATCAAAATACACATAGTTTCCAGGGGTATTACTAAAGCTAATGGGTTGTTCAAATCTGAAATTAAACATTTCGATACCAACGCCATATTTCAAATTCCAATAATGCTGGTATAGATTTAGTTTTTGCTGAACAATCCAAATGTTCACATTACTAGACTTTAAGTTGTTTAGTTTTAAGTTGGTGGAAGTAGGCGCTGAAAGCATCATGCTTTGATATGGGAGGCTATAGTTTGCAGCATACATTAATGGGGCTGTATTATCAACTAAATTTGCAAAACCTAAATCAAAAATCCACCAATTGGTTGTGATAGGTTTTAGCTTTTTGGGTTCACGCTCAATACTGATATTTGTCTTTTTAAAATCTCCATCTAAAATTGATTCCCAATTTTTTTGACCATAACCCGCTGTCCCTTCTCTTTTATTGACAATTTTAAGTCTACCTACTTTAACGGTATCGTCATTGATAGATACTAGTGTATCAACTCCACCATATATTTTCACTCCTTTATTTCGATTGTGCTTGCTCTTTGAATCAATGGTAATATTAACAACATGTTGCTTTTCTTCAGTGGACGCTGTATTATCACCCACAATCACCATATTGCCAATACGGATGGTATCTTGTTTTTTGCTGCTTGCAGTATCTGTTTGCGCAATTACATTCACACTAAGGAAAATGCTAGCGATTAAAATTGCTCTTTTCATAATTTATTTTTCTTTTTCAGTTTTATTTCTTCTTAATAAAGCACTTACACGACGAGTAAGTCCTCTTAATTTATCTCCGTCAATTTCCAAATTTGCAATATAAATAGTACGATCAGGATCTTCTGTGTTTAGATTTTCGAAGGTTTCAGTATGTTCAGAAGCTGATGTAGTAATCGCAACGCCTGCAGGTTCATTTGATGGATGCATATTTAGTGGTACCGCATTGGATTCAATGTCGGCAATATGTGTATTTGTTTCGACCACAGCTAATCCAGTCTCATTTATAGCAGCAATAGTTTGATTAGCATATTCCTTAATTTGAACATTGCTTTCTGTATTAAGGTTTTGGTGCTGAAGTTTACTTGAATAGATGTTTAATGTACTATTCCTGCTTGTAGGATTTGGTGTAATCTCTTTGCTCGAATTATTTTGCTTTGGAATATCACTTTGAACAATTCCTGTGTTTTGCGACTTGTTATTATTATTGTCTGCAATGGATGTAGTTGTAGTAGCATTATTGCTTATATATTCATAGCCAACAAATAGTATTAATATAGCTGCAACTGCAGTGATTGCGCGCATACGGGTGCTTGTAAAAAAGCCTTTAACAATGGGTGCCTCTCTTCGGTAAAGCCCTTCCTTAAATGCCTTTGGTAGGCTTGCTTCCATTGCATCATAACGATACAATAATACCTTGTCTTCAAATTCAATATGAGTCGGTTCGAGTACTGCCTGACTTAATAAAGCTAGCTCCTGCGCGTATTTTGCATCTTCTTTTATAAACAACGCTACTTCCTTTCTGTCTGCTTCAGAAAGTTCATTGTCGATATAGGACAAGAAGTAGGTTTCGTAATTTTGATTATTAATTTTCATTAGGCACTCATTTTTTCAAGATGAATTAATTTGCCCTTTAATATTAATCTTGCACGGTGCAAGTATACTTTTACCTGGCTTTCTGATAATCCCATTATTTCTCCAATCTCTTGATAGCTATAACCTTCATAATCTTTTAATAGCACTAGACTCTTTTGTGTAGGATTTAGTTCGTTAATAGCACGAAGTAAAATTTGCTTTAATTCAGAACTAGATTGATAACTTGTTTGTTTATTTACCTCTTCAAAATTATCGGTGGTAATGTCCTTTTTGTCCTTACGAATATGATCAATCATTTGATTATACGCAACTGTAAATAAATAGGATTTTACTTTTTCTGGTTCCACCTTTAAACGATTGATCCACAGTTTTTCAAAAGCTGTTTGGACAATATCCTGCGCATCCGCTTCATGGCCAATATTTTTGACTATGAAACGATACACCCCATCGGAGTAATTATCTACACAATT
>CANFLP010000128.1 GCA_947447835.1 Bacteroidota bacterium | reverse complement strand
TGGCAATATCGGTATGGGAGCAGTCAACCTACTTCGCACCTAAAGACGTAGTAATTATTGGATGTGGATTTGTGGGCTTATGGACAGCCTATGAATTGATCAACAAAAACCCCAAATTAAACATCACCCTTTTAGAGCGTGGCGTAATACCGTCTGGAGCAAGTACGCGCAATGCTGGTTTTAGTTGTTTTGGAAGTGTATCCGAACTTATTTACGATGTGCAATTAATGGGTGAGGCTAATATGTTAGAGACGGTAAAGATGCGATATGATGGATTGCAAAGAATACAAAAGGTATTTGGAAAAGAAGATATTGACTATGACCAGTTTGGAGGATATGAATTATTTGAAGAAGGAGGTGCCTATGATATTAGTAAACTAGATAATGACATTGCATATTTAAATAAAGTGCTAGCACCTGTTTTAGGAACACCAAAGAAAAATGGAAAGTTTTTACCTATTTATACAAATGAAAGTAAACAAATAAAAAAGTTAGGATTTCAAAAAATAAATGCATTGGCGTTTAGTCCATTTGAAGGACAATTAAACTCGGCTAAATTAGTATTGGCATTACAAAAAGCAGTACAAGCAAAAGGCGTACAAATATTATTCAACACCGAAGTAAAAAAGTTTAAGAGTCATAAAAAGGGAGTAACTATAAAAACCAATTTAGAAGCGGTACTTGAAACCAAGCAATTATTAATTTGTACCAATGGGTTTGCAAAACAATTATTGCCAGAGTTAGATGTTGTGCCTGCAAGAGGACAGGTGTTTGTAACAGCACCCATTCCAAATTTAAAGTTCAAAGGTACTTTCCATTTTGACGAAGGCTTTTATTATTTCAGAAACTTAGGCAATAGAATATTATTAGGAGGTGCAAGAAATAAAGATTTCAAAAACGAAAAAACTACATCGCTTGAAACTTCAAAGTTGATACAAAAAACTTTGGAAGCGTTTATGATGAAGCGCATTTTACCAAAGGGTGCAAAAAAACCAAAGATTGAATTAAGATGGAGTGGCACTATGGGAATGGGTGAAATTAAAAAACCAATTATTCAAGAATTGCAACCTAATGTATATTGCGCCGTGCGCATGAGTGGTATGGGTGTAGCCATTGCTCCTATTGTAGCACAAAAAGCAGTAAAATTAATGGGTCTGTAATACTATCTTTGCGCTATGGGTCAGAAAAAATTAATCAAGTTTGCAGCTATTAAGGAGTACGAGAATGTGTTGGAGTATCCTCAAGATATGCCAGGCAAATGGGCTGCCTTTTTTAAGGAACTAGAAAAAGGAACTGTAAACATTCCATTGGAACAACTACCTATTGAACAAACAGAAAAGCCTTTGGTATTAGAACTAGCTTGTGGTAGAGGCGAATACGCAGTTGGCTTAGGGCGCATGTTTGCTGACCAAAATTTTATAGGTTTAGATTTAAAAGGAAACAGAATTTGGAAAGGTGCAAGCATCGCCAATAGAGACGGTTTAAAAAATGTTGGATTTGTAAGAACACAGATAGATCAAGTAACACAGTATTTTGCCAAGTATGAAGTTGATGAAATATGGATCACCTTTCCAGATCCACAATTGAGATTATCTAAAGCTAAGAAGCGTTTAACACATCCTAAATTTTTACGCTTATACCAACAGTTTTTGAAACCAGATGGCATTGTACATTTAAAAACAGATAGCCCAAATTTGTATTTGTTTACCAAAACAATTATTGAGCTATTCGGGCTTACATTATTAACTGCTACTGATAATTTATATGGCACCAAATTTATGCAATCCGATAAATGGGATGATCGTTGTGCCATTAAAACTTATTACGAAGGATTGAATATTGCAAGTAGTAATCGCATACATTATATTCAGTTTAAATTAGATAAGGAACTACCACTTGAACTAGACGAAAAGTTAAAAGATATCATTGCCGAATTTGAAGTGACTGAAACACACGATAGCTTAGCGCGTAATGGCAAACAAGCAATGGAATAGCAAAGTATACTTATCCAATGCGTTTACTTATCCAATACACTAGCCCAATAACCTAAAATGCAGTACACACCTAAAACTCAAGACTTTTTTCAAAATGTATTTGATATAGTACGTTTGATACCTAAGGGTCGTGTAACTAGTTATGGAGCCATTGCAAAATACATTGGAACAGGTGGAAGTTCGCGCATGGTTGGATGGGCCATGAATGCTTCTCATGGTGTAAAACCAAAAGTACCGGCACACCGCGTTGTAAACCGAAACGGCATGCTCACTGGTAAAGGACATTTTGAAACGCCTACTACAATGCAAGCACTCTTAGAGAAGGAAAAAATAAAAGTCAAGAACGAAACTGTCTTTGACTTTGAGAAATTATTTTGGGACCCTGCTATAGAATTAGGGTATTAAAAAAGGAGTGAAAAAATTCACTCCTTTTTTTGCGCTATAAATACTAATTATAATAAGGCTTAATCATCCAATATACCAATGGACCTGTAGCAGCTACATAAAACCAAATAGGCCACATACGTTTAGCTTTACGCTTATGGTCTTCATATTCTCCAGTTAACCCACGGTAAGCTGTAAACAAAATAAATGGCAAGCTAGTTGCTGCTAAAATAATATGCGTAGTTAATAGGATTAAATAAAATGCGCGCGTATTGCCAACTAATGCAGCTTCATCGGGAGAAACTACGCCATCAAAGTTAGCATCTCCAAAACGTGCTTCGCCTGCAAATAAATGGTGTGCAATGTAGGTTACTAAAAATAGTACCGACAATAACATAGCTGTTAACATTACGCTTTTATGAAATTGAAAATTTTTCATTTTTACAGCTACTAAAGCAATAATCAACAACAAACATACACCTGTATTTAACAAGGCATTCATTAATGCAAAAATATGTTTGTCAAAAGGCAATGCTACGTTCAACGTAAACTTGCTTAAAAAAGTAACTGCCACAAATACAATTGCAGAAAAAATACCAATTAATAATTTAGCTTGTTTGTCATTCTTTTTTAACACAGGGGTCAACATATGTTTATATTTAATTGATTTAAAATTTAGTCCAATTTATATGATTAGTTTCTATCCTTCTTTTTCATTCCTGTAAAGTAGTAAACAAAACCACCTACTAACACAGCTATAACAAGCCACAACCAACTTAGTTCAATAATTTGTTGAAAAACTTCGCTTTTTCTTTTGCGGTCTTTTTCCATCATTACATATCCTACGTCCTTAGCAAGTTTTAATAAAGAGGTTGAGTCCAATCCATTATAGTAACCACGCACTTGCATGTTTTTATCAATCAATACAAAACGACTGGTATGTACAAAGTCTGGATTAATTGGCTCTTCACTAAATTTATCAACTTTCATTTCCTCAAAAGCAAATTTGTAAATGGAATCTCTATTGCCAGTAAGTAACCACCAGTTATCAGAAATCACGCCCATCTTATTTGCGTATTCACGTAATACAGGAACACTGTCTCTAACAGGATCCACCGACATGGACATGAATTGAACAATAGCTGTATCAACTTGAACCTTATGTGCCACTCCCCCTTTTAAAAATGATTGCTGCAGCTTAACCATATTGTGGGTTAGCTTAGGACAAATACTTCCGCAACTTGTAAAGAAAAAATCTAGAATAATAATCTTACCCTTTTGATCATACAAATTAACGGTGTCACCCATTTGATTTACCAAACGAATGTCCTTAGTGGTATGCCAAATACTATCTGATTGTTGCTTGCCTTTTTCTACCCTATCAATTACAGTGTCTAATAAATAATGGCGGGGCATTATAACCGCAGTATCACTTGCCGATTTTAACCACAAGTAACAAAGTACTGGTATAAGTAAAGCAATGATTAAACCGTAAACAGATTTTTTAGACATACTATAATTTGATAGGCAAAGTTACAACG
>CANFLP010000127.1 GCA_947447835.1 Bacteroidota bacterium | reverse complement strand
GTTCGGTTATTGTGGACGTAGCTGTTGACCAAGGTGGATGTATTGAAACATGTAAACCAACAACACACGAAAATCCAGTATTCACTATCGATAATGTAACACACTATTGTGTTGCGAATATGCCAGGAGCAGTTCCACAAACATCTACACGTGCATTAACACAAGCAACTTTACCTTACGCAATATCAATTGCAAACAAAGGATGGGAAAAAGCATGTGCCGAAAATCCAGCATTAGCAAAAGGATTAAATATTAGAGCAGGCAAGGTTTTACACAAGGGTGTAGCCGATGCATTAGCAAGCGCATAAATTTTCATTTGGTGTTTATAAGCCTAAAAGCCTAGTTCAAAAGACTAGGCTTTTTTAATGATCTTACTCAGTTAATGGAAAATTAACATGGGATTATATTGTAATTTAAATATTAATCGTAATTTTACGATTAATAAGCAGCATATGTCAGAATATAAAGTGAAAGAAGAACAAATAGCACAGTTTGCAAAGGCCTTGGGCCATCCTGCAAGGGTTGCTATCATTAGCATGCTCCTAAAAAAGCAGTCCTGTGTTTGCGGGGATATAGTGGATGAATTGCCCCTTTCTCAAAGCACCGTATCCCAACATTTAAAGGAACTAAAGGAGGCTGGCTTCATTAAAGGAGAGATTAGCGGGGTGAAAACCTGTTATTGCATAGATGAGGCCAATTGGGCGAAAATTGGAAAAATGTTTGAGGGTTTATTTAACACTCCATACGCTCCAAAAACTTGTTGTTAATTATAAAAAACTAAACATAAATATTATGAAAACAGAATTAGAACTAAAAGAAATTGTAAAAGCAAAATACAGTGAGATTGCATTACAGGACAAAGAAACTAATATGTCCTCATGTTGTGGTGCAGGTGGATGTAGTACCGAAGTGTACAATATCATGTCAGATGATTATACAAAAATGGAAGGCTATGTTGCAGATGCCGATTTGGGATTAGGATGTGGCTTACCAACTGAATTTGCAAAAATTAAAGAAGGTGATGTGGTTGTAGATTTAGGTTCGGGTGCTGGCAATGATTGCTTTGTAGCAAGAAGAAGCACGGGCGTGACAGGCAAAGTAATTGGCGTTGATTTTACGCCAGCAATGATTGAAAAGGCACGCGCGAATGCCGAAAAAATGGGATACCATAATGTTGAGTTTAGACAAGGCGATATTGAGAACATGCCAATAACTGCTAATGTTGCAGACGTTGTAGTAAGCAATTGCGTTTTAAACTTAGTGCCTAATAAACATGCAGTATTAACCGATATATACAGAGTATTAAAACCAGGTGGTCACTTTAGTATTTCAGACGTAGTGTTAGTGGGTGCCTTGCCAAACGAATTACGCAATGCAGCTGAAATGTATGCTGGTTGTGTGAGTGGGGCCATTCAAAAACAAGTGTATTTAGAATTAATCAATGCATGTGGTTTTAAAAATGTGGTGTTACAAAAAGAAAAGCCAATTGTAATTCCTAATGATATTTTGAAAAATTATTTGTCAGAAGCCGAGATTGCAAAATTCAATCAATCGGATTTAGGTATTTTTTCGGTAACTGTTTACGCCGAAAAACCAACAAGTACTTGCACTCCAGGATCTGGATGTTGCTAATATTAAAAAACTAAATATAAAATTGCCAAGTAAAATTTGAAGTACCCTTTTTATGAAAAATATATTAGTATTATGTACTGGGAATAGTTGCCGCAGTCAAATAGCACATGGCTATTTAGCCGAAATAACAAAAGGGAAAGCCAATGTATATTCAGCTGGCGTAGAGACACATGGCGTAAATCCTAAAGCCATTGCTATTATGGAAGAGGATGGCATAGATATTTCTGGCCATACTTCAAATAATATCACCGAATATTTTGGCGTTGATTTTGACTATGTAATTACTGTTTGCGATAACGCAAAGGATCGTTGTCCTTACTTTCCAACCAAGGCTTTAAAATTTCATTACAATTTCCCTGATCCAGCTAAAGCAACAGGAACAGAGGAAGAGATAATGAATGAGTTTAGATCGGTGAGAGAAATGGTAAAAAAGTATTGCGAGGAGTTCGTAAGAGATAAAGTATTGTAAAATAATTACAATACTATTGTTTTTGATTCACCCCACTTTATATTATTTTTTGTATCATTCCATAACACTTCCCTAACAGTAAGTGTTTTTTTGTTAATAATAATTGTTACCAATTCAAACGCTAGTTTAGTTTCGTCCTTGGCTGAAACCCTTCCTTTCATTGGGCTATCGGTTCTAATACAAGTTAAGTTAATATCCTTATTAGGACCTTGATAGGTATAATATTGCGTAAAGTTTTCATGCCCATGAAAATATACTTTGATATTTGCATGTTTTTTTACAAATGCAACAAATGCATTTTGCTCAATCTTTGTTTCTCCTTTCACATCTTTCCCATCTTTATATCTTTCAGGTACAAGATTTTCGAATTTATCTTCATCATTTATATCGTGATTACCATTGGGATTTTCAAAAAAACGAGGTTCCACTTCTGGAATAGAATGTGCAAATAATAAAACCGGGGTTGAAGTAGCTACATTTTTTAAATCTTGCTCCATCCAAACTCTTTCTGCCGAATCAGGATATAAACTTAAAAAAATAAAATGCACATTATTGATATCTTTTGAATAATGCACTCTGCATAAACTACTGTCAAATTGAACAACCTTTTTATTAGGAAACATTAAATTATAAATGCCTATCATAGCAGCCGGGTCTTTTTTAGGTTCCATTTTTCTGTGAAACCCTATAGCATTACTCATGTCGTGATTACCAGGAACAACAAACAAATCAGATTTATCAAGATTGGTTTTTCTTATATCTAAACTATCAATGAATACCGTTTTAAATTCTTCCCAAGATTTAGTTGCAGATTGCACCCCATTTTCCATTCTATTTGCAATATCACCTGTTATTACCACAGCATCAATACCATTAATTATATTATTAGCCAAAACCCCGCCATCATTAGGAATGTTTTCGCCTTTTAAATGGTTCATTACATTGGCCATAGCTTTATTCACTTCATAGGCCGAAACATTATTGGCATTTTTAAATTTATCTTTTACTAAACCAAAATGTACATCAGACGTAAATATAAATTGAACGATACTGTCGTTTTGTTTTGCAAGAACAGATTGTGCAATAAGGTTCTTATTGCAAATAGTTAATGCTAAAAGAAATATAATAAATGATTTACTGTTTTTCATCATAGTGAAATAAATATAATAAAAAGGTGCCCTTAATTTTCATTAGGGCACCTTTAATTCAAGTTAAAACAAAGACTAATGTTGGTTGCCTCTACCATTACTTTGGTAGCAACCTATATCTTTACCTGGAGGCGTGATTTCTGTAGCACCTAATCTTAAGTCTTGTATTACATCGGCTCTTGGAGAAAAGCCGGTATAACCAGCGCCAATACAAGGTGAATTAGGTTTTAATGCATAATTTGACGTACCTACTACCGCAATATCTCTTAACATTAAACCCGCTGGCAATGGAACTGGCGCATTAATGAATTGAGGATTATTAGCACCAACCACTGCAGCATTTGCAACATAGGCTTGTCCAATTAACCAACCTGCTGGTAAGTAAGTAGACGGTTTTGGAATGTCTGTTTCTTGTGCTCTACTTATAGCTGTACTTACAGCTAATGAAGGTATAAACTGATTAGCTACTGATAATGAATCGGCATAATAATAGTTATATCCATATTTAATATTTGCAGTATCTGCAATTGGATTATTTACGATACGTAAACCAAATTTACAGTTTACTATTAAGTTGTTATATGCCATGCCACCTGCTCCTTCTTCAAAGTTGATAGATCCGCCACGTCCTGCTGCTGCTCTTCTGAATCCACAGTTAACAATTGTGTTATTGAAAATACGCACATTAGACCCTGGCTT
>CANFLP010000126.1 GCA_947447835.1 Bacteroidota bacterium | reverse complement strand
TTGATTATGTATTTGTTTGAAACCACTTTGCATAATTTATTACATTCATACTCTAATTATATATGATCATGCATATTACTAAGGAAGCGATTCAAATAGCTGCTGAAAAAATAGCCCCCTACATTCATAAAACACCGGTTCTTACCAATAGTAGCATTAATGAGATTACAGGAATAAACTTTTATTTCAAATGTGAGCAATTTCAAAAAATTGGTGCCTTTAAAATTAGGGGAGGCATGAACGCAAGTTTAAATCTCAGTTCTGCACAATTGCAAAAAGGTGTTGCAACACATTCATCTGGCAACCATGCACAGGCTATGGCATTTGCTGGAAAAACTTTAGGAACGAAAGCCTATATCGTAATGCCTAAAACATCACCACAAGTAAAAGTAGATGCAGTAAAAGGTTATGGAGCAGCAGTTATTATGTGCGAGCCAAATCAACAAGCAAGAGAAGAAACACTAAATGATATTGTAGCACAAACTGGTGCAACATTTGTTCATCCATATGATAACGATGATGTAATTACAGGACAAGCAACCTGTGTGAAAGAATTAATTGAAGAAGTTCCTGAATTAGAAATTGTTATTACACCAGTTGGGGGTGGTGGATTATTATCTGGTACTTGTTTGGGTGCACATTATTTTAAACCTTCCTTAAAAGTATATGCTGGTGAACCCGAAGGTGCTGCAGATGCAATTTTAAGTTTACGTTCTGGAAAAGTAGAAAAAGCTCCATTTATAAAAACAATTGCTGATGGACTTATGACAACACTAAGTGAAAGGACATTAGCTATTATTAAAGAACATGTAACCGATATTTTATTGGTAACTGAAGAGGAAATAATTGCAGCAATGCGTTTGCTTTATGAAAGAATGAAGATAGTTGTTGAACCAAGTGCAGTTGTTCCATTTGCAGCCGCAATGAAACATCCGGAATTTTTTAAAGGGAAAAATGTAGGCATCATTCTTTCAGGTGGAAATGTAGACTTAACCAAATTTGGGGAATGGTTTCCTAGTACAATAAATTAATCATCAAATAATTTATCATCCAAAAATAAAAAACTAAAAATGATAAATAAAAAAATAAATCTAGTTATGAAACGAATCATGAGTTGTTTTTTTGCAATACTATTTTTTGCAATTACTTCCTTCGCGCAAACATTGTCTTACGAAGTAAAACAAAATAAAAAAATAGACGTTAAAAAATTGGCACAAATAGATGTACTTGTAAATGATCATATTGCAAAACATTGGTTAAATGGCGCTAGTATACTTATTGTCAAGGACAATCAAGTAGTTTATCATAAAGCATATGGCTATAGTGACGTCAATACAAAAAAGGCGATGCCTGAAAATGCAATTTATAGAATCATGAGCCAAACAAAAGGTATTACCAGTTTGGCTGTATTGCAATTATTTGAACAAGGTAAATTTGGACTAGATGAACCGATAGGTAATTTTATTGCAAGCTTTAAGAATCAAAAAGTAGTAGATCAAGTGAATTTAAAGGACACCACTTATACAACAGTTCCTGCAAAGCGACAAGTAACCATTCGTGATTTATTGACGCATAGTTCAGGTATTGACTATACCGACATTGGTTCCCCACAAATGAGTGCGATTTATAATAAAGCAGGTATCCCATCTGGATTAGGCTATTTTAACGCAAACCTTTTAGAAAAAATGACGGCGTTAGGTAATTTACCTTTAGCACATCAACCAGGAGAAAAATTCACCTATGGACTTAACTCCGACTTACTTGGGTGTCTTGTAGAAATTATTAGTGGAATGAGTTTAGAAGCTTATTGTCAAAAAAATATATTTACTCCTTTGTGTATGAAAGATACCTATTTCAATGTGCCGGCACAAAAAGCGAATAGAATGCCAAATGTATATACCGAAAATGAAAAAAATGAAGTGATTGATTGGGCACCAACATTTAGAAAAATAGATCCTCAATATCCTCTTATGAAAAAAACATATTTTTCTGGTGGTGCGGGTTTGTCTTCTACTGCATATGATTATGCTATCTTTTTGCAAATGATTTTAAACAAAGGATTGTACAATGGCCGTCAAATAATTTCACCTCGTACTGCTGAAATTATGGTGAGTCCACAATTAGAATATAGAAAACCTGGCGAAGATAATTTTGGCTTAGGATTTTCCCTTACTTCAGAAAAAAGTGCAGCATTAAATTTACGAAATGCAGGATCATTTTCATGGGGTGGCTATTATGGTACAAGCTATTGGGCCGATCCAAAGGCAAAGTTAATTGTGCTGTTTATGACGCAACAAACACCTAATAGCCATGGCGTATTAAGAAATAATATCGAAAATATTATTTACGGAAGTTTATCAAACTAAATATAATCTTAAAATCATTTTACTCATTGTACTATTATAAAACAAATCTATTCGCAATCAAACTATATTAAAAACAACTTTATGAAAAAATTATTGATTTTGTTATTTGCCTTTCCCTTATTCGCATCTGCTCAAGAAGTAGATTCAACTTGGGCAGTAAATAACTACACCAAAAAAGAAGTGATGGTTCCCATGCGTGACGGTGTGAAATTATTTACAACATTATATATTCCAAAAGACGCTACGGAAAAACATCCCATTTTAATTACACGTACGCCCTACTCCTGCGCTCCATATGGGGAAAATAATTTTACTGCTATTTGGAATAACCCAAGAAAATATTTTTTTAAGGAAAATTATATTTATGTTATTCAGGATGTAAGAGGTAGATGGATGAGCGAAGGAGTGTTTGAAGATGTGCGACCATATGTTCCAAATAAAAAAGGAAATGAAATAGACGAAGCAACAGATGCATATGACGCTATTGATTGGTTAGTAAAAAATATTCCAAATAATAATGGTAACGTAGGCGTATTTGGGACTTCTTACCCTGGCTTTTATGCAAACATAGCTGCACATAGCAATCACCCTGCATTAAAAGCAGTGAGTCCACAAGCACCTGTAAGTGAATGGTTTTTAGGGGATGACTTTCACCACAACGGTGCATTTATGTTACTAGATGGATTTAATTTTTATTCGGGCTTTGGTAAGCCAAGACCTAAGCCTACCACTGTTGGACCAAGGGGATTTGCGTTTCCAACAAAAGACAATTATGGATTTTACTTACAAACTGGCGCCATTTCTAATTTCACAAAATTAATGGGAGATAGCATCGCTTTTTGGAAGGATTTAATGAGCCATCCTAATTACGATGCATTTTGGAAAGCAAGAAATGCAAGAAGCAATGTGCAAGATATTAATAACAATGTAGCAACCTTAATTGTTGGTGGATTGTTTGATGCAGAAGATTGTTACGGTGCATGGAACTTATATAAAGCCATTGAAGCAAAAGCAAAAAATAATAATAAATTGGTGATGGGTCCTTGGCATCATGGACAATGGGGGCGTAATGATGGCAGCTTTTTGGGCAATGCACAATTTGGATCTAATACAAGTGATTGGTATCAAAAAAATATCGAACTACCTTTCTTTAATTTCTATTTAAAAAATAAAGGATCAGTTGATCAAATTAAAGAAGCGAATATATTTATAAGTGGCGCTAACGAATGGAAAACATTTTCAAAATGGCCTGCTGATAATATGAAGATGGTAGATTATGTATTAGGGGCTAATGGAAGTTTTAAAATAGCAACCAACAAAGCTTCAAGCAAAAGCAATGCTAACAATGCAACTGCAAAAGCATTTGATGAATATATAAGCGATCCAGCTAAGCCTGTACCTTACGTTCCTGAAATTCATAGTGGTCGTACACAAGAATATATGACTGACGACCAACGATTTGCTGCTAGACGTCCCGATGTATTGGTTTATCAAACTGACGTATTGCAAAATGATATTACGCTAGCCGGACCTATCGTTGCCGATTTATTGGCATCTACTTCTGGAACAGACGCAGATTTTATTGTTAAAGTGATTGATGTATTCCCTGATAATTTCGAAAATGCAAAGTCTACGAATCATGTGATGAATGGATACCAAATGTTG
>CANFLP010000125.1 GCA_947447835.1 Bacteroidota bacterium | reverse complement strand
CTGTCACTTATAAAGTACAATACGCGCCATGGCAGTAATGAAATCAAATAAAAAAAACTATAAAATACAGTATACATAGTATTGAATTAATGTTGCACAGGATCAATCCATGCATCATTTTCTTTTAATAATTGAATCAATTCATCCACTGCTACCTCGCTATCTATATTGCGCTTCATTACTTCCTTGCCTTTATACAATGTAATTTTCCCTGGGCCACTACCTACATATCCAAAATCGGCATCGGCCATTTCGCCTGGACCGTTAACAATACAACCCATAATGGCAATTTTTAACCCTTTTAAATGGTTGGTTACCTTTCTAATTCTTGCAGTGGTCTCTTGTAACTCAAATAAGGTGCGTCCGCAGCTAGGACAAGAAATATATTCTGTTTTTGAAATTCTAGTTCTAGTCGCTTGTAAAATACCAAAGCAGGTTGCATTTAAAAACTGTTCAATGGTTGCATTACTCAGATAATTCCTGCCTGACAAATTGGACATCTTACCTTGTGCCGATTGGTAAACTTTTTCTGTCACACCCAAACAAATGCCATCTCCCATTCCGTCTAATAATAATGCACCTGTTTCAGTTGCAAAATGAATTAGATGTTCGTCGGTGGTTTCACCATTGCTATCCGTCATTAATATAACAGGATTGTCAATACCTAATTCCATGAGTTTAACAAACATGCGTCTTACTGCAGGCATAGCATGTTGCAGTTGACTACTTAAGCAAAATACAACACTCGAATCCTTTGCGATACTTAATAGTTGATCATCTGAAACAGAAGTGGCAGTACTATAACAATCTAACGTTACAAAATTGAGTGCATCACTCTTTTCTGCGATAGACAAATATGCATCTGCATTGAACAATGGAAATATATTTTGTTTAGTTGCTTTCGTTTCCCAATTCATAGGTTGCGAAACAACACTTAAAGTACCGGGTAAATCAAAATCAATATTTATACTACCAGTGTAAACATAATCTGCGGCTGCATCACCAATACTCCATTTATCAGTTTCACTATTATAATTGTAGCCAATTGCTGATAAACTTTCTCTACTAATTGAAGGCAAATGACTTAGGTCTGCGATAACTACCGGAACCTGATGCCCACCAATATTTTTTACCTCTTTGGTTACTCTTCTCTTATATTCAAATGGACTATATGATAACTTTTCAATCGGCTGTATAGTGCTACTTTGTAGTTGCGCTGATTGACCATTGTATCTTTTTACAATATCTCTACAAACAGGAATCTCTAATTCAGGATCCTCCGTTAAACTTACTCTAATGGTATCTCCAATGCCATCTTCTAATAAAGTACCAATACCTATTGCGCTTTTAATACGTCCATCTTCCCCATCTCCTGCCTCTGTTACACCTAAATGCAATGGGTAACATTCGCCAAATTCATTATGCATTTGTAGCAACAATAAACGATAAGCCTGCACCATTACTTGTGGATTGCTTGACTTCATACTCAAGATAATTTGGTGATAATCCAAACTTCGAGCAATGCGTAAAAATTCCATGGCACTTTCTACCATTCCATTTGCGGTATCCCCATATCTACTCATGATACGATCACTTAATGATCCATGATTGGTGCCAATTCTCATTGCTGTACCGTGCTCCTTACAAATTAAAACCAAGGGTGAAAAGCGTTCACGGATTCTTTCTATTTCTTCGATATACTCAGCATCGGTATATTCTATTTGTTCAAATTTTTTCTTATCTACATAATTGCCTGGATTCACTCTTACTTTTTCAACTATCGTAGCAGCAATTTCTGCGGCATTGGGTGTAAAATGAATATCTGCCACTAAAGGCGTGTCATATCCTTTAGCTCTTAACGCTGCTTTGATATTAGCTAAATTATCGGCCTCTTTTTTAGAAGGCGCTGTAATACGAACTAACTCGGCACCAGCTTCGATACACTTAATAACCTGAGCAACCGTTTTATCTGTATCCATGGTATCGGTGGTCGTCATGGTTTGTACCCTTATTGGATTGCCGCCTCCAATAATTAGATTGCCCACTTTTACCTCTTTGGTAATAAAGCGCTGATAAGCAGTTAGTGAATTACAGTAGTATTGCATATTGTAAGCTATATATTTAGCATTTAAATCAAATATTATCTAACCCCTTTTAAAAATCCTTGTTCTAATAAGATGGATTTTAAAACTTCAATACTCTTTGTATTGTCATTTAATGAAGCCCCTTTATTTGAACTTGTATGCATAACAAAAAAGTAAGGGTGTTTGTTCTCTTCTATATAACCCACTATCCAGTTTGTTGAAGTTTCAGTTGTATCAGAACCGGTAATATAACTTAACTGATAACTTGCATTGTTCTCTTTTAAAATCATTTTTTTATAGACATCCTGAGAACGCCTTTGAAAAGGCAATTGATTAAAATATAATTTCTTGATAAAGCCTAATTGCTCGTCTGGCGTAATGCGAAGCGACTGGTCTTTCCAAAAATTATTTAAATCATTGCTCACTATCCCTTTACCATAATGTAAGGAGTCCATTATTTTTAACAAATCAGCTCTTCCAATTTTTTCAATTAATCCTTGATAATAACCTACCGAATCAGTAGCTACCCAAGTACTTGCATTATGACTTATATATCCACGATCTAAAGCAATTAAACTAGGTACTGCAAAAATGGTTTGCAATGGAGCAAAAGAAGAATCCTTGTACATTGATAAATCTGAAATAATAAACTGCGCTGTTCCATTTTCCATTAAAGCAAAACAACCTTTTACCTGTGCACTATCCATTATTTTAGTAATGGCTGCATCTGATTTTACATTATTAGGAGTGCAGGCAAACATGGCCATACTCATCACAAAAATTATTCCAATACACTGTTTCATATGCTCTATTTATTCGAGTTCAAAATTACCACATTATATTAAGCAAAACACCCCCGAATTCGGGGGTGTTTGTAATTATCTAGGTTTGATTATTCTATTCCTAATAGCTCTACATCAAAAATCAATGTTGATCCTGGTCCAATAACTGGTCCTGCAGAACGTTCGCCATAAGCTAGTTCACTAGGGATAAACAATCTCCATTTAGCACCTACAGTCATTAACTGAACAGCATCCTGCCATCCTTTAATTACACCGTTTAATGGGAAACTGATAGGTTCTCCTCTTTGAACAGAACTATCAAATACAGTACCATTAATTAAAGTGCCATGGTAATGACATTTAACCTTACTTTTTAAGGTTGGCTTTTCGGTACCAGTACCTTCTGTTAAAATTAAATACTGCATGCCATTAGTCATTTTAACAACACCTGGCTTTTTTGCATTTTCTTCTAAAAATGCTTTTCCTTCTGCTCTGTTAATAGCGATTTTTTCTTGACTCATTTTATCTTGGTAGTTTTTAATACATACATCAATTAAGCTATCAGGTATTTCTGTTTTAGAAGTAACACCTGCAGCCATTCCTTTTTTAAACATTTCAAAGTTTACATCTTGTAAACCCTGCCCCTTTAAACTTTGTGCAATTCTATATCCTAAAGCATAAGATGCGCTATCCTTTGCTGTCTTTAAAGATTGTGCTGGTGTATAGGTTAAAGCCAACTTAGGCTTTGTAGTAGGTGCACTTGATTTAACAACTGGTTTTGTTTGTGCCATCACAGCCAAATTACAAACCAATGCCATCATTATAATAAAACCTTTTTTCATAGTCTATAAATTAATATTTTATCTAATCAGGTGCCAAAAATACAATTAGCTCTTCAATAATTGAGCAATTTGATGCTCAACTTTATCAAATTCCATACCATTTAACACTTTGTTCATAGCTGCAGCAATTTGAGCAGTACACAAATTGCCAATACTTCCCTCGTGGGAATGATCAAGTTTAGTAGAATAAGTGAAATTACCTGCTTCAATATCCAATCCCACTTTTTTATAAGCATCCCTAAATGGCATGCCCGCATTTACTAACTTGTTTACTTCCTCTACACTAAATAAGAATTGATATTTAGGATCTTCAAGTAAATCTTTTTTGACTTCCATGTTTTGGATCATTAAAGAAGCCATGTCTATACAGTTTCTCAATTGAG
>CANFLP010000124.1 GCA_947447835.1 Bacteroidota bacterium | reverse complement strand
TAATTTGTACGAAAGTGTTATCATACACTTTGTCATACTTTACTCTTTCAGCTTCAGCATAATGACTCACATTACGTTTGTCAACGCTCCAGTCGAAATCGTCGTGTGCAGTTTCTACAACTACCACTTCAGGTGCTTTTGTTGTCGCAGTTGCTTCGGTAGCTGTAGCGCCATCGAATTCCTGTGCGTCTGCGTTTAGGGTTTTTGAAAATAATTTCATAATAAAACCGGCGTTTTTAAACCGGACGGCAAAGGTATCAAAATATGCCAAAATAGCCCAAATTTGGGCAATGAAATTAGAAAAGACTAAATTGTAACTAGTTGATTTTCAATAGAGAAATTGAAGGATTTTAGGCTAATTGGCCAATATGCTGTGCAGCAATCCATCCAGAGGTCCAGGCATGCTGAAAATTAAAGCCGCCAGTGATACCATCTACGTCCATCATCTCCCCTGCAAAGTGTAAACCTGGGACTAATTTACTTTCCATTGTAAGCGCATCAATGTCTTTTAAATCTACTCCACCGCAAGTAACAAACTCCTCTTTAAAAGTAGTTTTTCCTTTAATCTCTAAAGTATATCGCGTTAGTAATTGAATCAATTGTTGTTGATGCACGCTTTTTAAATCGGCCCATTTAGTTGTTAAAACAATGCCTGCTTCTTGTAATAAATAATGCCATAATCTTTGTGGTAAATCAAATGGATTTTTTGACCCCATTTCTCTTTTACCGAAATCCATTCTAAAATTAATCCATTCCATTTTTAAAGTAGACTCGTTAAAAGAGGGTGTCCAATTTATTTGAATGGCACCTTCATAATTCGTCTCCGCCATTTCTCTTGCACACCACGCAGATAATTTAATAGCTGCGGGTCCACTGATGCCCCAATGTGTAATTAATAAAGGGCCAGTTTCTATATTTTTATTTCCTCTCCATTGTATACTGGCTTTGTCAACTGCAACACCCATCAATGTTGATATTTTTTTATCAATGGTATTAAATGTAAATAAAGAAGGGACTGGGTCAATAATAGTATGCCCAAAATTGGTTAACCACTTTAATCTATCCGATTTTAACATGCCGCCTGTTGCTAAACATATAGCATCAGCCTGCATAGCAGCACGGCCCTGTAATTGAATAGTAAATGTTTTGGTTTTTTTATCAACAATAGCTCCTGTATTTAAATTGCTGGCATTGCTAATAACATCCAATACTTCGTGCTGGGTTAAAATTTGAATATTATATTGGTGTACTTTTCTTAAAAAACAATCGATGATAGTGTCTGAGCTATTAGTGGTTGGAAACATACGACCATCTTTTTCCGTATGTAATTCAACCGCATTTTTAGCAAACCATTCAATGGTATTTTTTGTAGCAAATTGATAAAACGCTTTCTTTAAAAACCTTGCTCCACGAGGATATTTTTTCAAAAGCATTTCAACATCAGGACATGCATGCGTAACGTTACAACGTCCACCACCGCTCACTTTTACTTTTGATAAAAGCTTATTGGTTTTTTCTAAAATAACAATCTCCCAGTCGGGATGTAATTCTGCAACTTGTATGGCACAGAAAAAACCCGCAGCTCCACCTCCTACTACGATTACTTTTTTCTTTTCCATACAATTGAATTTTAAATAAAGTGAATGATGTTACGCAATATAATGCTTTGAAAAAAACTACTAATAGTATGTTGAATTCAAATTGATATTTGCTTTTTCTGCAGCCTCAATGATAGAGAAATCTGATAAAATCAATGCTGTATCTTTCTTAACACACACATCATGTTCAAAGTGCACAGATGGTTTACCATCTTGCGTTTTTACTGTCCAGCCGTCATCATCTGTAAATACTTTATGTGTTCCCATATTAATCATTGGCTCTATTGCCAAAACTAAATTCTCTTTCATCTTTAAACCTGTTCCACGCTTACCATAGTTAGGCACTTGGGGGTCCTCATGTAAATGCGTCCCTAATCCATGTCCAACTAATTCTCTCACCACACCATATCCATGCTTCTTTTCAGTATGTTCTTGAATAGCAAAACCAATATCTCCAATGCGATTATTTACAATTGCTTTTTCAATTCCCTTGTACAATGATTCTTTGGTCACTTTCACTAATTCAAGCACTTCTGGGGCTACTTCTCCTAAAATAAAAGTGTACGCATGGTCGCCATGCCAGCCATTTAAAACAACTCCAAAATCAATAGAAACAATATCACCATCTTTCAATGGAGTGTTATTTGGGAATCCATGCACTACCACATCATTTACCGATGCACAAATATTATGAGGATACCCATGATAATTATAAAATGATAATGTGGCTTTATGATCTTTTGCAAATTGCATACACAATTGATCAATATCCATTGTAGTCATGCCAGGCTTTAATGCCGTCGCAACTTCGGTTAATGTCTTACTCACCAACATAGCAGCATCCTTCATGAATACTACTTGCTCTTCCGTTTTAGTGTACATCATACATTCCAGTTTATTACTAAAAAAACAAACCTGCCTTTATGGGACAGGTTTGTATATATAAATCATTTATTAGATTAAATGCCTGAACCAACAACGCCACTTCTTCCTTGAACGCGACCAGAGCTCATTAAACCATCATATTGACGCATTAATAAGTAAGTCTCAATTTGTTGTAAAGTATCTAATATAACACCTACCATAATTAATAATGACGTTCCTCCAAAGAAGCTACTGAAGCCTTGAGTAACACCTAGTTTTTGAGCGAATCCAGGTAAGATACCTACCAATGCTAATAAAATAGCGCCTGGTAAAGTGATTTTATCCATAACAGCTCCAATATAATCAGTAGTTGGTTGACCAGGTTTAACACCAGGAACAAAACCATTGTTACGTTTTAAATCTTCAGAAATTTGCTTAGGATTAAAGATTAATGCAGTGTATAAGAATGTAAATCCAATTACCATTACAGAATAGATTAACATGTACCATACATTACTATGGTCATTGAATATTCTAACAATACCTTGAGCAGAATCCAAGTTAGTGAATGAAACTAAAGTTGGTAAGAACATAATTGCTTGCGCAAAAATGATTGGCATTACACCAGCACTATTCACCTTTACAGGTAAAAACTGACGAGCACCACCTACTTGAGCACCACCAATTACTTGTTTAGCATAAGTTACAGGGATCTTACGAACACCTTGTACTAATACTATCAAGCCCATGATAATAGTTACTAAAATAGCAACCTCAATTAAGAATATTAATAAACCTCCGCCGCCTTTTTGGCTTTTAGAACCAAACTCCAAAATGATAGATTGAGGTAAACGACCTAATATACCTACCATGATAATGATAGAAGTACCATTACCTAAACCTTTATCCTGAATCTTCTCACCTAACCACATAACAAATAAAGTACCTGCTGTTAAAGTGATTACTGTAGAGAACCAGAAAAATGGTTTGTATGCAGGAATAAGCGCATCAGCATAACCTGGGCTGTTCAAATAAGCAACATAAGCACCTGCTTGGAAAGCAGTTACTATTACTGTTAAGTAACGAGTCCATTGGTTAATTTTATTACGACCACTCTCTCCTTCCTTTTGAATCTTTTGTAATTGAGGAACTAAAATTGTCATCAATTGCATAAAGATAGAAGCAGAGATATAAGGCATAATACCTAATGCCAAAACAGATGCTTGTGAAAAAGCACCTCCAGCGAACATATCGAAAATACCTAATAAACCATTGTTACGACCTGCTTTTTGAGCAGCTTCAATAGCCAATGGGTTAATACCTGGTAAAGTGATTTGCGCACCAATTCTATAAGTTAATACAAGTGCTAACGTTACTAAGATTTTACTCTTAAGTTCGTCGATAGCCCAAATATTTTTAAATGTGTCTATTAATTTTTTCATCAGAATTTAGTTAATGTACAGTTCGGCTTTTAATATAAAAAGACGCATTAGTAACGCGTCTCAATATACATAAAATTTATTAGATAATTTCAATGGTACCACCCGCAGCAACGATTGCATCTTGTGCTTTCTTACTTGCTTTGTTTACTCTAAAATTAATCTTAGTTTTTAATTCGCCAGTTGCCAAAATTTTCACTAAATCAGTGCGTTGGATCAAACTGTTCATGTATAAATTCTCTGGAGTGATTTCTGTGAAACCATATTTCTCAATCAATTGGTCTAATTGACCTAAGTTGAATACTACATACTCAACACGATTGATGTTCTTAAATCCACGCTTAGGAACACGACGTTGAATTGGCATCTGACCACCTTC
>CANFLP010000123.1 GCA_947447835.1 Bacteroidota bacterium | reverse complement strand
TAGGTCGTATGCCATCTGCGGTAGGTTACCAACCAACATTGGCAACTGAAATGGGATTAATGCAAGAGCGTATTACTTCAACTAAAAATGGTTCTATTACCTCTGTACAAGCGGTATATGTTCCTGCGGATGACTTAACCGATCCGGCTCCTGCAACTACTTTCGCGCACTTAGATGCAACAACAGTATTGTCTCGTAAAATTGCCGATTTAGGTATTTATCCTGCGGTGGATCCATTGGATTCTACTTCAAGAATTTTGACTCCTGCAATTGTAGGTGCAGAACATTATGATACTGCACAGAAAGTAAAAATGATTTTACAACGTTATAAGGAATTACAAGATATCATTGCCATCTTAGGTATGGATGAATTAAGTGATGAAGATAAATTAGTGGTATCACGCGCTCGTCGTGTTCAACGTTTCTTATCTCAACCATTCCACGTTGCAGAACAATTTACAGGATTAAAAGGGGTATTCGTTTCAATCGAAGACACGATTCGTGGATTTAATGCAATCATGAACGGAGAAGTAGATCAGTATCCTGAAGCAGCCTTTAACTTAGTAGGTTCTTTAGAAGATGCAATTGAGAAGGGTAAGAAAATGATGGCTTAATTTATTTAAAACAGAATCATGTTATTGGAAATATTAACACCGGAGAAAAAACTATTCAGTGGCGAGGTACAAGGCGTTCAATTGCCGGGTATCGAGGGATTGTTTGAGGTATTAGACAAGCACGCACCATTGGTTAGCGCATTAGGCGTAGGTAAGGTAAAAGTATTGCATAAAGGTGCAGCTTCTGAAACCTATGCTATTCAAGGTGGCTTTGTAGAAGTGATTAATAACAAGGCAACTGTGTTGGTAGAAGGTGTGTTATAATAGATAATAACAAAAAATTATAAATTGAAAAATCCCTTGGTGTTAAGCCGAGGGATTTTTTTTATATATTCACGTAAGCTAATTTAAATAAGCAGCGCCACAATTCATGAAGAAGACCTTTCCTATTATTTTTACATTAATTACTTTATCCATTTTGGGTATTTTATTTATTCAAATTACTTGGTTGCAGGGGTTAATGATTTTATCTAAAAATCAATTAGCGGATAAGGTAAATCAATCGGCCGTTGCGGTCTCCAATGAGATAGGGAAAAAGATGAATAGTGGATTGTCTTTTCGCTTCCCAAAAAGACGACAAGGCTTAGGCGAGGATTATCATATTCATAGTTTTGATGAATCTACTATTGCAGATGTTTACAATGACAAGGAATTAAATGCAAGTATCAGGGCTGCATTAAATAAATACGGCATCAATGATGTGCATTATGAATTTGCAGTGACAGACAAAAAAGGCAATATTGAAATTAAGAGTAGCAAATTTGAAGACGTATTTTCGGACGAACTAAATAATTTAGAATGTAGGGTTTCGGTAATTCCACAAGATATTATCGAGCCAGTTGGCCCCTTTGAAACCATTATTATTTTAGTGCCAAAAGTGAGACTGTATTTATTACACTCTTTGCAGTGGGTTATTATGGGAGCCTTCTTATTTGTCTTGATTGTATTAGCTGCATTCTTCATAACAGTAAGGTCCTTGTTCACGCAAAAGAAACTAAATGAGATTAAAAGGGACTTTATAAACAATATGACGCATGAATTAAAAACGCCATTGGCAACTATTTCCTTGGCAGTAGATGCGTTAAAGAGTCCTAAGGTGCAAGGCGATGCAAAATCGGTTGAATACTTTAGTACGATTATAAAGGAAGAAAATGTGCGCATGAATAAGCATGTAGAAGTGATATTGCAAGCAGCGCAACTAGAGAAAAAGGAATACAAATTAAATAAGCAACCAGTTGATATTCATGATTTGTTATTTGGAGTATTAGACAGCTTCAAATTACAACTAGACGCTAAGCCATCTCAAATTCAAACCAACTTTGAAGCAGATCCATCTGAGATTGAAGCAGATGAGGAATACTTGTTGCATGTATTTTCCAACTTAATTGACAATGCTATTAAATACGCTAAGGATACTATTGATATAACTATTACTACGCTTACTTTGCCAGCAGAAATTCAAATTATTATCGAAGATAAAGGTATAGGCATGGATGCGGATACTACAAAACATATATTTGAAAAATTTTATCGTGCGCATACTGGTAATGTACACAATGTAAAAGGCTTTGGGCTAGGCATGAGCTATGTGAAATGGGTGATAGATATTCACAAAGGCAAAATTAAAGTACAAAGTGTGGTAGACGAGGGGACTAAGATGATTATTACGTTGCCTGTTGCCTAATCCAAAACAAACAGCCGTCTCCATAGCTTAAAAAGCGATATTGATTGCTTAAGGCATGTTCATAAACTCCTTTCCATTGATTCCCCGTAATGGCTGCTATAATTAAAAGTAGTGTGCTTTTTGGTTGATGAAAATTGGTTACGAGTGCATCACAAATTTTAAACGTATAACCAGGTGTCACCATTAATTGTGTTTTAGCAATAAGTTTATTGCTATTGTTAACTTGCATCCAATTTAATAAAGCATTCATGGCATCGGCAACTGATACATTTTGTTCCGCTAACTCATAAGCTTCCCATTGACCTAAATGCAAGTCATTTGCATTGATATCTTTTTTACTTTGAATTAAATGCAAATATATTTTTACACCTATCCAATAAACTGATTCAATCGTACGAAGGCTGGTAGTCCCAACTGCAATAATGGGATGGCGAAGTTTATCATTACTAGCTGCGTGGTCATACAAAAATTGAATCAAAGTGTCTTCTACTTCTAAAAATTCAGCATGCATGGCATGCTCATCAATGGTATCTGATTTAACAGGCATAAAAGTACCTGCGCCAACATGTAAGGTCAAATATTTTTGAGCAATATTCTTATTACTAAGTGCTTCAAACACTTCCTTGCTAAAATGCAGGCCAGCAGTGGGTGCTGCTACCGATCCTTCTTCAATAGCATAGGTAGTTTGATATCTATCTTTATCTTCTTCACTTGCTTTTCTTTGTATATAAGGCGGTAAAGGAATATTTCCAATTGCAGAGAGTATTTCAGAGAAAGTTAAATCCGGATGGTCCCATGAAAATTCAATTACAAATTTCCCGTCTTCATTCTGTAATTTTTTTGCTGAAAATATAATTGACTCTCCATTAATTTGCACTTGCTTCGTCAACACATCTTCCTTCCACTTTTTTGCACCACCCACTAAACAATTCCATTCTACTTTTTGTGTGGCTTGCATCGCTAGTAATACGGGCGTATATTTTTCGGTGGGTTCTAAACAAAATATTTCTATAACACTATTCGATTTTTTTTCATTTTCATTTTCTATATTTTCCGAGCTATTATTTTGAACATTGATTTTATCAAACAATATTCTTGCTGCAATCACTTTACTATTATTAAAAAGTAATGTGGCGTGTTCTGGTATAAAGGCAGCAATATTCGAGTAGTTGCTTTCGGCAATGATGGCTTGATCCCAAATTAACAACTTGCTGTCTGCCCTGTTTGTTGCAGGGGTGTAAGCAATTCGTTCGTCTGGCAGGGGATAGTCAAAGTCCTGAATAGCTAATTTGGGTTTCGTAAACATAGGGCAAAGGTACAATCACCCCTTTTTATAGCCTAATTCACCAGTTATAAACCTAAAAAATGGGGTTTTCCACAGTTCTTAACACCCTTGAATTTAGAAAATAGCCTAAAAGCGACTCAAATCCTTTACAGTATTGATTATTAGGCCGGTTTATTACTTGTGGAAAACTACAAGGGGTCATTTGGCCATTAAAAGTGGTAAAAAGTGTTATTTTGTGTGAACAAGTGGTAAAAATCACGCTAATTATTAACAATGACAGGCTTTCACGGAGAATATCAATCAACTATAGACGCTAAAGGGCGTTTCCTGGTTCCCGGCAGTTTGAAAAAACAGCTGGCGGAAGGGGAGACTCGTTTTATTGTAAGTAGAGGATTTGAGAAGTGCTTGACACTTTATCCGATTAATAGCTGGCAGAAGATATTAGACAAGATTAGCCAATTGAATGACTTTGATCCTAAAGTGCGTCAGTTTAGACGTCAATTTTTAGGTGGAGCAACCGAGGTAGAAATGGACAGCGCAGGCCGTTTATTATTACCTCCAACTTTAAGAGAGTTTGCTTTACCTGGTAAAGAAATTGTGTTAGCTGCCGCATTAGATCGCTTTGAGATCTGGGATGCAAGTACTTATAAACAGCTCTTTGAGGATTTCTCTGCAGATGAATTTAGTAATCTGGCGCAAGAAGTAATGTCAGGCATTAATAAAAAAGATTAAGGAAAAG
>CANFLP010000122.1 GCA_947447835.1 Bacteroidota bacterium | reverse complement strand
TTCAAGAATGATAGTTCATTGAATCATGTAATTTTATCCTTGGATAAAATGATACAAGGGGGTATTTATGATCATTTGGGAGGAGGTTTTTCAAGATATAGTACCGATGGGCAATGGCAGGCGCCCCATTTTGAGAAGATGTTATATGATAATGCACTTTTGGTAAGTGTTTTGTCCGAAGCCTATCAGGTAACCCAAAAAGAAGTGTATAAAGTAGTTATTCAACAAACCATTCATTTCTTAAATAGAGAATTAGCCAATGGCCAAGGCGTTTTTTATGCAGCTTTGGATGCGGATAGTGAAGGCGTAGAGGGTAAATATTATACCTGGGAATATGAAGAAATTAGTAAGTTAATTCCTGCAACATTGCTTAGTAGGTTTTGCAGCTATTATCAAATACAAGAACAAGGTAATTGGGAGCATACTAATATATTATGGACGCAGCACGATTTTATGTTGAGTGAAACGGCTGAATTTAAATTAGCAAAACAAACGCTATTCACTGCACGTGAAAAAAGAATTAGACCTGCATTGGATCATAAAATAATTTTGACCTGGAACAATTTGATGATTGTTGCATTATGTAAATCCTTTGCGTCATTAAGTGATGAAAGCTACAAGGAGCAAGCAATTGAGGCAATATTATGGATTGAAAATAATATGCTCAATGTTGCCGAAAATTATTTTTATCATACTAATACAAATGGCATCAATAAATCGTACGCATTTTTGGATGACTATGCTAGCTTGATTCAAGCATATATTCAATTACAAGAAATAACAGGTGACAAAACATATTTGCTCAAAGCCAAACATTGGACAGAATATGTGCTTACTCATTTCATAGACGAAGAAAATGTATTCTTTTATTTCACTGCAGATTACCAAAAAGACGTAGTGGTAAGAAAGAAAGAAAATTATGACGGCGCACAGCCTAGCGGCAATGCATTAATGGCTTATAATTTATATTACCTTGGCATACAGTTTTCGGATGTTCATTGGACAAATCAGGCCCAGAAAATGGCAGGCATAATGCGTAAGATGATGCTCCAATATCCGTCTTCATTTAGTGTGTGGGCACAGGCTTTTTCGGTCATGGCGGTAGGCTTCACAGAATTGGTGGGAATTGGCCCTTCCGTCCAATTGAGCATACCATTGGTGCAAAAGCCGTTTTTACCCTTTAAAATGATGCTTTTTCAGCCAAAATCAGACCCTATTTTTGCCCTAAGCATTGGAAAGCAAAGTACTGAAAATCAATATTTTATATGCAATAATGGTAGTTGTTCTGCGCCAGTTTCAAATCTGGTCGATTATTTAGCAAATATCTAACAACTAAAGTATTAATTTGCAACCAATAGGGTGTTTAGTAACTTTATTTATACTAAAAGGCCTTAAATTTTAAGCGTAAAGTAATTAAAATCAAAATATTACGTTCTATACTAGTACAAGAACGATTATAAAAAATAGATATGGTTAACAATTTGAAAAAAATCCATTTTAAGTTTCCTTTGATGTTACTCACAGTGGTGATGAGTTCCTTGTTGTTTTTTGCCTTTGAGTCTAATAAAGAAAGTAAACCAGCAAGGTTTAGACCCGACCCTCAAATGACGAGTATTCCTGGTGGATCTTTTTATATGGGTGCAAGCGACGAGCAAATTGACATGTCGTTAATGAATCGAAAAAAATTAGTTTCAATTCAGGGCTTTTGGATGGATAGAACAGAAATTACAAACGAGCAGTATCGCAGGTTTGTCAACTATGTTTCAGATTCATTAAAGTTTTTAGCACTGTATGGTGGAGGAATCAATGCTGGAGAAGATACCTTGAATGTGGATTGGAATAAAGCAGCTAAAATCAATGTTAAAAGCAAGGCTGTTTTAGAAAAATTGAATGAATTATTATTGTCGCCAGATAATCGCATTCAAGGAAAAATTGACATTGATCCAACCAAGCTAATTTACAGATATTCTTATGTGGATTTAAAAGCGGCTGCTCGTGCTTCTAAAGGATTAGAGCAACCCTTAAGTAATTTTATTGTTACGCAAACACAAGCAGTTTATCCGGACTCATTAGTTTGGATGCGCGATTTCTCTTATTCATACAATGAGCCTCAAACTAGATTATACTTTTCTCATGCGTCTTATAACGATTATCCTGTAGTTGGGGTTACATGGAAACAAGCTACTGCTTTTTGTTTTTGGAGAACTAGCAATAGCGATTATTATCAAGGGAAGCCTGGTAAAAAAGATCAAAAAATAGATGGTATTTATCGTTTACCAACGGAGGCAGAGTGGGAATATGCGGCAAGAGGTAATTCTAAAATAAATGCAATGTATCCTTGGGGCTCACCATACACAAAAACCAAGGAAGGTCGATTGATGGCTAATTTCAAGCCAGGCAGAGGGGATTATTTTGGAGGTGACAACAAAGCGGACAATATTTACACTACTAAAATCAAAAGCTTTACAGAGAATGGGTATAAGCTATTTGATATGGCAGGTAATGTAGCAGAATGGACAAGCTCAGTTTATTATGAAGGTAGTAGCAATTTTACCGGAGATTTTAGTCCAGATGTTCAATATAATGCGAAAGAAGAGGATCCTATCTTGATGAAAAGAAAAGTAACTAGAGGTGGTTCTTGGAAAGATATTGCATACAACTGTCAAGTAAGTACGCGTAATTATGAATACCAAGACACTGCTAAATCGTATATAGGTTTTAGATGTGTGCTGTCAATGGCACCCCGCACAACTTATTAATCACAAACAATAATTTAAATTTTATAATTTTTCCAAATGGCAAAACAAATTTCAGAAAAAACAAACAAGATCGTCAATTTCGTCATCTCAATTGGAGCGGCGATTGTAATTGTGGGTGCCTTAGCTAAAATCATCCACTTGTCATGGGCTAATCCGGCGTTGGTGGTTGGCTTGTTAACTGAAGCCTCAATTTTCGTTATATATGCATTCTTACCTCCTCCTCCAGTAGATCATGGAGGAACTGTAGGTGTGGATGTTGATACTACCGAGTTAGTGAATGCTTTAAATAAAGTGGAAAAAACAATTTCTGATGTTTCTACTAATTTAGGTTTGATAAATAGTTCAACAGAAGGATTGAAAAATTTGAATCATCAATTTTTAGCGATGAGTAAAACCATCGAGGAGATGAATCATTTTTATGGCAACTTAAAAGATTTGTCAGCTTCTATGTCTAATTCAACAACAGAGGCATTAAGAACCAAAGAGCAATTAACAGCCTTGGCAGATAATCTTACTAAGTTGAACCATGTTTATGGAAATATGATTCATGCAATACAAGGAAAATAAGGGAACCATTATTTAATTAAATCATTCTACAAAATATAGCTTAAATGGCGTTACCTAAAGATCCTAGGCAAAAGATGATCAACATTATGTACTTAGTGTTGACAGCCCTTTTGGCATTGAATGTATCAAGTGAGATATTGAATGCATTCAAGACCATTGATCAAAGTTTGAACAATGCAAACGGAATTATTGAAAAAAAGAATATTGATATTTACAAATCACTAAATAATAAATTAAACGATCCTAAAACTAAAGAGCAAGCTGCTATTTGGCAACCTAAGGCCGAGAAAGCACATGCATTAGCTGACGATTTGTATAAGGAATTAGATGCGCTTAAAGTAGAGTTGAAAAAAGAGTCAGGCTTGAAATTAGTGGACGGGAAAGAAAAATATAGTGAAGATAATTTAGAAGCTGCTACCAGAATGTTTGTAGAAACTAAATCTGGAGGCGTGAGTAGAGGGGTAGATTTGTATAATAAATTAAAGAAGTTTAAGCAAGACCTTGCAGACTTAGATCCTAAAATTGCAGAAAAAGTGGTAGCAGGTTTACCTCTAGATTTGTCCGTCCCTACTAGTAATGATGAAGTGGCTAATAAGGATTGGGGGTATGCTTACTTTAACATGACTCCTACTATTGCAGCAATTACCATATTGACTAAATTTCAAAATGACATTCGTAATAGTGAAGCTCAAGTGGCAACATTTTGTCATCAACAAATTGGTGAAGTTGAATTAGTATATGATCAGTTTAATGCATTTGCTTCTAGTAACTCTCAATACTTAATGAGCGGCGAAGAGTTGGTTATAACTGCAGGTGTGGGTGCTTTTAGTAGTGCTGCAAAGCCAACAATTTCTGTTGACGGCAATGTAGTTCCTGTAACTGCAGATGGATCTGCTATTTACAAATCTGTTGCAGGTAATACACCAGGTGTGAATACTAAAAGAGTTCGTATCTCATTCTTAAAACCAAATGGTGAAACAGCGGTGGTAGAAAAAGATGTCAAATTCACAGTGGGTACGCCTTCTGGATTAGTAGTTTCTACCGATAAGACAAGAGT
>CANFLP010000121.1 GCA_947447835.1 Bacteroidota bacterium | reverse complement strand
CAAGCTAAAGGCTTCTATGGTAAACGTAAAAACGTATATACCGTTGCCAAAAACGTATTAGAGAAAGGTTTGACTTATGCTTATGTAGGTCGTAAATTAAAGAAGCGTGAATACCGTACTTTATGGATTGCACGTATTAACGCAGCAGTTAGAGAAGAAGGATTGACTTATAGCCAATTCATCAACTTGCTTGCTAAGAAAGGTTCTGATTTGAACCGTAAAGTATTGGCCGATTTAGCAATGAATGAGCCAGCTACTTTCAAAGCTTTAGTACAATCAGTTAAGTAGTTTCCAGAAGGGTTCTAACTTACTGATCCTCATATTACCGCTCCTGAAAATGGAGCGGTTTTTTTATGCTCAATATCCGTTCAAAGAACTATTTTTGTGTTCTTAAATATTACAGCTAACAACCCTGCTTAAGCAATGAACAATACCTACACCTCGCTGGTAGAACAAACCTTCCACTTTCCACAAGAAGGATTTGATAAAAATGACAATGGTTATTTGGAGTTCAACGGTTTGGATTTAAAAGCAATTATCGAAAAACATGGTACCCCTTTAAAGTTAACTTACTTGCCAAAAATTGGCATGCAAATTAATAAGGCTAAAAAAATGTTTGCCGACGCTTTTAAAAAACATAAATACGAGGGTCAGTATTTTTATTGCTATTGTACTAAGAGCTCACACTTTTCATTTGTAGTAGAAGAAGCTTTGTCACACGGGGTGCACTTAGAAACCTCTTATGCTTATGATATTGAAATTATCAATCAATTATATAAGCGTCGTAAAATAAACAAGGATTTATTTATTATTTGTAATGGGTACAAACAAAAAACATATACAAGCAGAATTACGAAACTAATTAATACTGGTTTTAAAAATGTGATTCCTGTATTAGATAATGTTGAAGAATTACAATTTTACAAACGTAACGCCAAGCAACCTTTCAAAGTTGGAATACGTGTTGCTGCTGAAGAAGAGCCAAGTTTTCCATTCTATACTTCACGCTTAGGCATTCGTGCAAAAGATATTTTAGAATTTTATGTTGACGAGATTGAAGGATATGAAGACAAGTTTCAATTAAAGATGTTACATATCTTTTTAAACAAAGGCATTAAGGATGATATCTACTACTGGTCTGAATTAAATAAGATCATTAACTTATATTGCCAGTTAAAGAAAATTTGTCCTGAGTTAGATTCAATTAATATTGGTGGCGGATTTCCAATTAAGCACTCTTTAGGATTTGAGTATGATTATAGTTTCATGATTAATGAAATTGTTTCTAATATTAAAAAGGCTTGTAAAAAAGCAAAAGTGCCCATGCCAAATATCTATACCGAGTTTGGTAGCTATACAGTGGGCGAGAGCATGGCGCATATTTACAAGGTATTAGCAGAGAAAAAACAAAACGACAGAGAGTGTTGGTATATGATTGATTCTTCTTTCATTACTACGCTTCCAGATACATGGGGTATTGGTGAGAAATTTTTGATGTTGCCTGTGAATAAATGGGAGAACGATTATCAACGTGTGGTTTTAGGGGGTATTACCTGCGACAGTCATGATTACTATGATTCGGAAGAGCATATTAACGAGGTATTCTTGCCTAAACTAAAGGACGATGAGAAAGGAGAGAAGGCCGAGGAGAACAGTGAGCCATTATATGTAGGTTTCTTCCATACTGGGGCTTATCAGGATCAAATAAGCGGTTATGGCGGTATTAAGCACTGTTTGATTCCTTCACCGAAGCATGTGATTGTTGAGAAAGATCCAAAAACAGGAAAATTGGTAGACTGGGTGTATGCTAAGGAGCAATCGGCTCAATCCATGTTAAAAATATTGGGTTACTTACGCTAAGTGATTAACCTCTAGCTCTTTAAAGGCCTTAATATAGATTTAAGGCCTTTTTTGTGCCAATACGTCTGATATTAGCCTAAAATATATGTGAAATTTGCCAAGATGGCGTGAAAACAAATTTGTAAGGCATTTTGAAAATCCCTAATTTTGGTACAAATAGAAGAAGATATGTACCCAGCAGAGATAGTTTTACCAATGAAAGCAGAATTAGTTGATAATGGTTTTGAAGATTTAACCACAGCTAGTGATGTTGAAAGTGCAATTAAAAATGATGGCACAACTTTGGTAGTTATTAATTCTGTTTGTGGATGTTCAGCTGGTGCTTGTCGTCCTGGTGTTTTAATGGCTGTTGCAAATGCAACTGTTAAACCAGACAGAATCACAACTAGCTTTGCAGGTTTTGATTTGGAGGCTGTAAATAAAGTAAGAGAATATCACTTGCCTTACCCGCCATCTTCACCAGCTATTGCACTATTTAAAAATGGAGAATTGGTTAGTATGGTAGAAAGACATCATATTGAAGGTACTCCTGCTCAAGTAATCGCACAACACTTAATTTCATTGTTTAACCAACATTGTAATTAATAAAAGATAATAAAGGTTTTGTTTTTAGATGGGTTAGTAAAATACGGCCGCACTTTCTAGTGTGGCCTTTTTTTTAGCCGTAAGTCAAAAATTCTAAGTAACATTGCAATACTCAATTCAACCAATTTATGTATCCTAATTTATATTATTTAGTTCAAGACTTACTAGGTTTAAAATTGAATGCACTTAAGTTGGTGAATTCCTTTGGATTCTTTGTGGCATTGGCTTTCGTGGCTTCTGGATATGTATTATATCATGAATTAAAACGTAAAGAAGCCTTAGGTGAATTTGTATCAATAGAAGAGACGTACGTGGTTGGAGAACCTGTTTCAATGAGTGAGTTAATTACTAGTTTTGCTTTCGGGTTTTTATTTGGTTTTAAAATTATTGGAGCATTCTTAATTGAAAATGCTTTAAACAATACACAAGCCTTTATTTTATCCTTGCAAGGAAATGTTGGAGCCGGTATTGCAGTGGGAGCAGTAATGGCATTTTTAAAATGGAAAGAAAAGGATAAAGTAAAATTAGATAAGCCAGAGACTAAAAGTTATATGGTTTGGCCTCATGATAGAGTAGGTGATATTGTTTTGCAAGCTGCCTTGTGGGGATTTATTGGAGCTAAAATATTTCACAACTTAGAAAACCTAGATGATTTTGCAAAAGATCCATTTGGTGCACTTATTTCATTTAGTGGTTTAACTTTTTATGGTGGATTAATAATTGCAACTATTGCAATTATTATTTATGTACGCAAGTTTAAAATTCGTGTAATACATTTTGCAGATGCAATGGCACCGACAATGTTATTTGCATATGCAGCAGGCCGAATTGGATGTCAAGTAAGTGGTGATGGAGATTGGGGAATCCCAAATTTTAGTCCGAAACCATTTTCTTGGTTACCCGATTGGATGTGGGCCTATACCTATCCTCATAATGTTGTAAACGAGGGGGTTGCCATACCTGGATGTGTTGGAAATTATTGTAATCAACTACCTGTAACTGTCTATCCTACAGCATTTTATGAAATAATTGGTACGTTCATTTTATTTGGAATCATGTGGATGATGCGTAAGAAAATTACCCAACCTGGGATATTAACAGGTATTTACTTAATTTTTGCTGGAGGAGAACGTTTCTTTATTGAGAAAATAAGGGTTAATAATAGAATACATTCTTTACCTTTTGAACCTACACAAGCAGAATTAATCTCAACTATCTTAATTTTGTCAGGTATTGTGTTTTTGGCCTTCTCAAAAAAGTGGTTCCCAAAAACTATTTCAAACGTTTAAAAATTTTATATGCCATCCTTTGATATCGCTAGTTCCGTTGACATTCAGGCTTTAGATAATGCAGTGAATGTGGTTAAAAAAGAAATCACTAATCGCTTTGATTTTAAAGGGATACACGTTGTAATTGAATTAAATAAGAAAGATTATTTAATCAAATTAGAGTCTGATTCTGAAATGAAAGTGCAGCAAATGGAGGATGTACTTTTGAGTAGATCTATCAAACAAGGAATTGACGCTAATGCCTTTGATTTATCAAAAGAACCTCAACCAAGTGGCAAAACCTATAAAAAAGATGTTCCAGTAAGAAATGGTCTTAAACAGGATGACGCTAAAAAGATAGTTAAATTTATCAAAGACAAGGGGCTAAAGGTTCAAACAGCCATTATGGACGATATTATTAGAGTAACCGGCAAGAAAATTGATGATTTACAGGAAGTTATAGCTGCTTGTAGAACCGAAAATTTTGGTGTTCCATTGCAGTATATTAATATGAAATAAGCCTTAATTACTTTAAAATTTGGCAAAAAGGGCGTTTTAGCCTAATTTTGCGACCTATTCAATAATTGTACGGCAAAAACCGTGCTTCCTTAAAAATTCATCATAATGAAACAAGGTATCCACCCAGAAGCTTATCGCTTTGTAGTTTTTAAAGACATGAGTAATGGTACTGCTTTCTTAAGCAAATCAGCTGCTCAAACTAAAGAAACAATTTTGTTTGAAGACGGTAACGAATATCCAGTTATTAAATT
>CANFLP010000120.1 GCA_947447835.1 Bacteroidota bacterium | reverse complement strand
TTGGATGTAAATGACCGTCATAATAAATTACAACAAATACTTTCACCAAATCCTGATGATGCAGGTGTTTGGGTACATCAGGATGCTTGGTTTAATTTAGGCCATTTCGAAAATGAAAAAACCTTTGAATACCAAATTAATAAACCAGGCAATGGTGTTTACGCATTTGTATTAAAGGGAAAGTTTATGATTGATGGTGTTGAAACCGACACAAGAGATGGATTTGGAATAAGTGGTGTAGATAAAATAGATTTTACATCACTGAGCAATGATTCCGAAATATTGTTGATGGAAGTACCTATGCAATTAGGATAAAAAATATGGAACTGAAACTTCTATAATTCAAGCTTCATCATAATATCTGTTTGCTCGTCATTCCCTAATTTAAAAATGTGTTTGTCAAAAGGAATAAAGCCATTCTTTTTGTAGAATGCAAGCGCACGATGGTTTTCCTCCCATACACCTAACCATACATAAGCAGCCTTTTTGGCTGTAGCTAAGTCAATTGCTTTATTAAATAGCAGTTGTCCAATTTTTTTACCTAAATAAGCCTGATCCACATAAATTCTTTCTATCTCAAATGCATCATTTTGTTGACTTTCGGTTTGCGCATCCCCCATATTTACTTTCAAATAGCCTACAACCAATTCTCCATCAATAGCAAAATAAAATTCTGAATTTGGATTGTTTAATTCAGCAGTTAGCTTTTCGGTGGAATAGCTTGTATTTAGATATGCTTCCATATCTTCAGCACTATTATGTTCATCAAATGTTTGAGCAAATGTTACACGGCTTATAGCTTGTAATTTATTAATGTCATTTATTCCAACTGGGGATATTGCAATTGATTCCATAATACTAAAAAGAGATAGTAGTTTCAACAAATATAATAAAATACACTATCCAAACTGAACAGAAGTCATTGTTAGAGAACCTCCCACTGCCTTATCATTAAAGAATGCTATTTTTTCGTTTTTGTCTTTTAATCCCAATGTGTAAATTAAAGGTAAATAGTGTTCAGGTGTTGGGATAGCTAATTGCGCTTCCTTTCCTAGTTGATCATAGTGAATAAGCTTTTCGTGATCGTCGTTTAATATAAAATTCTTGAATTGTTGATTCATGTGATGTGCCCAATCATATCCATATTCTGGTTCATTTAATTTATCCCAAGCAACCATTCTTAAATTATGGACCATATTGCCACTACCCATAATCAAAACGCCTTTCTTTCTTAATTGATAAATTTCTTTAGCCAATTCGTAGTGAAATTGAGGATGCTTTGTATAGTCTATGCTTAATTGCAAAACAGGAATATTAGCATCAGGATACATATGTCTCACAATGGTCCAAGTACCATGATCTAATCCCCAGTCATGATCTAATTCAACCTGCGTACTATGAATTAAGGAAGCTGTTTTTTTTGCTAAGACTGGATTGCCAGGAGCTGGATATTGCACTTGATATAATGCTTCGGGGAAACCACCAAAATCATGTATGGTCTTAGGAAAATCCATGGCAGTAATTTGCGTTCCCTTAGTAAACCAATGAGCAGAAACAACTAAAACTGCTTTGGGAGTAGGTATCTCCTTAGCTATGCTAGTCCAACGTCTACTAAATGCTGTGTCTTCAATACCATTCATTGGCGAGCCATGACCCACAAACAATACAGGCATTAAAAACTGCTGCTCTGGCAAACTATCCGTGAAATTTTTAAAGTCTTTTAATGTATCCATTGAACAACTCATTTATTTTTTAACCGCATACTTGATGGTTCTTGCATCATGTATTACACCCTTCCAATTTAAGCCAAATCCGAAATCATAAACATGACCTTGGGCATCTTTATAAGGAGTCATATCATGAGGCTTGTCTTCAAATTGCTTTTCTACCACACTCATATTTAAAGGCATTTGCATTGGTAATAAACCAGAAGGCTCAACCTTACCTGATATAATATCCATTTGTGCATCTATCTGCACTCCAAATTCTCCCACAATGGCATCTACTTGATTCTCGAATTCTCCGAAAACCATTGGATTAGAAATTGCAACAGAAACAATTACTGGCTTCCCATTCATTGCTTTCTTAGTATCTAAAATTGTATTTAAATCGGGATAAGAATTTGATTTAGACGTTTTACCCTTATAGCTTCTATCCTTTATAGTTGAATCAATTACCGGATCACCTGCAGCTATACTATGTGCGCGGGCATCTACAGCAGTATAATCTTTTAATTGCAAACTAATTGGCACATAGCCATTACCGCCAGCTTCTCTATCCGCTCGGCTATAACCACCACTCATTGGACTCTTAATAAATACAATTGCAAAGTCGGCTTTACTAGGATCGTCCGTTACGGTATAATATTTTTTGATTAATTCTAAATTAACTGGATATTCCGTTTTTTCAGGAGCGGGTTGACCAAAAAAGTTAATACTAGCTGGTGTTGTTCTCTTAGGAATATAAACTGTTTTACCTTTTGCAATTGGTAATGTTTTATTTTGATTCTTAATTAATACAATTGATTTTAATTGTGCATCATATCCTGCTTTCATAAACTCAGGCTTACCTACAATTAACTTAGTTTCATTTGGATCTAAGTATGGATTTTCAAATAAACCAACTCTGAAAATATTTAATAATAAACGAACAGCAGATTGCTCAAAACGCTTACGCATAAAGGCTTCTCCATGTTCTTTCACCCCCATTTGATAGGCTTCCAATACAGGTTTTGCGTCATTATTGCCGCCAAATTGATCTACTCCGGCCATTAATACTTTATAGTGTCTTTCGGCAATAGATAATTTTTCTACACCCCAAGACTTGCCCATAAACATATCTGGTTTTGGACCTTCGTTTGCAGTCACCAACCAGTCGGTACACACTACACCATCGTAACCATATTTATTTCTCAATAAGTCAGTTACCAAATATTTGCTGTACCCATTGCCAACATTTTCTCCATTCTTTTTATCTTGATTGTAAGAAATTGTATAGTAAGGCATTACAGCTGCAGCTTTTTTAGTACTTCCATTTAATTTAAAAGCGCCATCAATAAATGTTTTTAAATGCATTTGAAAATTATTCCCTGGATACACTGCAAATTTTCCATAAGCAAAATGCGCATCACGACCCGCTTCCTCAGGACCTCCACTAGGCCAATGTTTAACCATGGCATTCACACTATAATTACCCCATCCGTTATAAGTAGATACTGCTTGTGGTGATGTTTGAAAACCGTCCACATAAGCACGGGCCATGTCGGTTGCTAAATTAGGATCCTCACCAAATGTGCCTACAAAGCGATTCCATCTTGGCTCAGTTGCTAAATCAATTTGTGGAGACAATGCAGTTGCAATTCCTAAAGCACGATATTCTTTTGAAGCTATAGAACCAAATTTTCTAGTGATGCTTGGTTCAAATGTTGCAGCTAATCCAAGCTCCTCTGGCCATTGTGAAATAGCACCACCACTTCCTGCATTGTATTCTGCTTCCTTGTTTGCACCGTTTCTTGGATCGGAACTATTATTAGCAGGAATACCCATTCCGATTGCTTCCACTAATTTTTGAACATTGTTATTCCAAGTAGCAGCAACTACTGGATTCACTACCGACGTAACTAATACGTGTCTTAAATTATCGTTAGCTAAAAATATTTTTTGTTGATCGGTTAAATCAGAAGGCTTTGCTCCACTTTCTGCAAATGCTTTTCCATCATAGGTTGCTTTAAACATTCCCATTGGAGGCATTGGTATTGCTTGGTGTCCACTATATAACATTAGTCCAGCAATTTGCTCAACTGACATTTTTGATGCTAAGTCCTTAGCTCTATCATTCACATTCAATCTCCAATCTTCATATACATCAACAATGCCATTTTTATTTAAATCTTTAAATGGTAATCCGTCTTTTAAAATAATTTTCACCCCAGACGTCTCGGCATATGCTAGTGTAATTTGATTATTAACATTAATTTTTTTAACACCTTCGGTTAAATTTGTTTCAGACCATTTTTGTTGTGCATTAACAAGGATAGGTAGTAGTAAAAATAAATTCAAAAGTTTTTTCATATAGTAGTATTAATTTTTATTAGTGTTGCAATCTTTTAGCTATTAAATATAATTAATTATTGTGTCTCTATAACGCAATAGATATCAAAATTAAACTAACACTTGTGATTAGATTGGCCAATTCATAAAATATTTAGAAAAACTTTATGAATTGATAACACTAGATGTATATCTATTTGAAGTAAATTTGAATAAGATGAGAAATCAACCCCCATATATTGTACTCATTTTATCTTGTTTTATAGCTTTAGTCGCTTGTAAACATGATATTATAAATAACGCCAATCCGGTATCTACGGATACGACTGTGATTGTAGCGCCACCTATTGGAGGTGGTTCAGGCACTACCGCCCCTGCTGCTTCAGATACTGTTTGCTTTAATACCGATGTATTGCCGTTGTACTCTAGTTATTGTGGGTCGGCTGGTTGTCATGATG
>CANFLP010000119.1 GCA_947447835.1 Bacteroidota bacterium | reverse complement strand
TCGATATGTTTTGGTAATGGCAATTGAACCAAGATGCCGTCAACGGTTGGGTCGGCGTTTAATTCACTAATCTTAGCCAACAAGACTGCTTCAGTCACATCGTCTTCAAAACGAATTAAAGAGCTGTCAAAGCCGGTTTCTTCACAATTTTTAACCTTGCTTGCTACATAGGTTTCACTTGCACCATTATTGCCTACAAGAATGGCGGCTAAATGGGGAGTTCTTTTACCAGCTGCTTTTAAGGCTTGGGTTTGTTGTAAAAGGCTTGCTTTTACGGCTGCGGAGGATATTTTACCATCTAATACTAACATGGCGCAAATTTAGTTCATTGAAATGCAGGGTCAGAATTTTTTTTTAAACATTTCATCCCCTGTATCTTTGCTGCTCAATTACAACTATGGAACAAAACCCTAACCAGCCCCTAAATATTGAAATTAGCGAAGAAATTGCCGAAGGATCTTACGCCAACCTAGCTATTATTACCCACAGCAATGCCGAGTTTGTGATAGATTTTGTGAACGTAATGCCTGGAACTCCAAAAAGCAAGGTAAAATCACGTGTGATATTAACACCTATGCATGCTAAAAGATTCATGAAAGCCTTGGTAGAAAATATTGAAAGATTCGAAGAAGCAAATGGCCCAATTGGGGATATTTCGCCAATGGAAATTCCAATGAATTTTGGAGGTCCAACTGCACAGGCATAATTATTGTGATATTAGTTTTGGGCACTTAAAATCCCCTACCAATTATTACTTTGTTCCGCATAACTATAGTAGCCTTCGGTGCTTACAATAATATGATCGATTAATTTGATGTCTAAAAAGGTCGCTGCTTTTTTAACTTTCTCAGTTAACATATCATCCATCCTACTTGGTTGTAATTGTCCACTCGGGTGATTGTGACATATAATCACTCCTGTAGCTTCATGGCTTAGGGCCAATTTGAATAACACCCTAGGATCTGCCACAGTGCCGGTTATCCCACCTTCGCTTAATATCTGCTCATGTATTATTTTATTTGCTTGATTTAATAAGAGTACCATGAAAATTTCACGTGGCTCAAATTGCAGACTGTATTTTAAGTGTGCCACTACGTCTCCACTTTGTAGCATATTTTTACTATCCTTATGTTGAAAAATTCTGCGTGACCCCAATTCAATGGCAGCAATTAATCGGATAGATTTTACTTTTCCAATGCCTTTTATTTTGAATGCAATTAAGTCGTTTACTGAAAGTTTGGAAAATTTCTGCAAATTATTATTGCATTTATTTAGTAGTGCTCTTGCTAAGTCAACCGCATTATTTTGTGCGGTACCGTGCTGCAATAAAATAGCAATAAGTTCGGCATCACTTAAATATTTAGCACCCTTGATATATAATTTTTGAATAGGCTGGTCATTAGGAGACCAAGTTTTAATGGGTATGGATTGGGGCATATTTTTGCTCGAAACTACCTTTTACTTACACCCACTATAAGGGTATAAATACTAGGAAAAAAATAGAATTTTTACCTAAGTGAATGAGTTGTTGAAAAGTAGACCCTATAATCTTTCTTAAATGCTTCACAGAATGATAACTTTGGGCCACATTCAACCATCCCATGAACCCTTCTGTTAAAATATTTGCTGGAACAGGCTCAACAGCCCTGGCAGAGAAGATTGCGCAACGTTTTGGCGCTCCCATTGGTAAGATAAACATTCAAAAATTTAGTGACGGCGAGTTTCAGCCCATTTTCCTAGAAAGTGTACGTGGAGACTATGTTTTTTTAGTGCAAAGCACTTATGCGCCTACGGATAATTTGTTTGAGCTTTTATTAATGATTGATGCAGCAAAACGTGCTAGTGCTTATAAAATTATTGTTGTAATTCCTTACTATGGTTTTGCGCGTCAAGACAGAAAAGATAAGCCTCGTGTGGCTATTGGGGCAAAATTAATTGCTACTTTATTAGAAGCTGCGGGTGCCAACAGAGTTATTACAATGGATTTACACGCCGCACAAATTCAAGGGTTTTTTGATGTACCAGTGGATCACTTGGACAGCTCAGCTATCTTTATTCCATACATCGAATCTTTAAAATTAGAGAACCTTTGTTTTGCAGCACCGGACGTAGGAAGTACCAACCGTGTGCGTGAAGTGGCTAACTATTTTAATGCCGAGATGGTAATTTGTGATAAGCACCGTAAGCGTGCTAATGAAATTGCAAGCATGGTGGTAATTGGAGATGTAGCAGGTAAGGACATTATTTTGATAGATGATATTTGTGATACAGGCGGAACATTGGTGAAGGCCGCTGCTTTATTAAAAGAGAAAGGCGCTAGAACTGTGCGTGCTTTAATTACACATCCAGTTTTAAGCGGAAAAGCATACGAGAACATCGAAAATTCTATTTTAGAAGAATTAGTTGTTTGCGACACTATTCCATTGGCTCATTCATCACCAAAAATCAAGGTGGTTACAGTGGCCGACCTATTTGCTATTGCAATCCGAAATGCCTATGAAAATAAGAGTATTACAAGCTTATTTGTACACTCTCAATTAAAGGCAAGAAGCTAATAATCAATAATTTATATAATATTAAGGAGAGACTTTGGTTTCTCCTTTTTTATTACATATCTTCGCGCTCCATTATTGAGAATGAATAATGGGAATTTTTTACAAACAAAATAGATCTCAAATGAAGACAGTTACAATCGAAGGCCACTTGAGGACCGAAGCTGGCAAAAAAGTCGCCCGCCAACTACGCTCTCAGGACAATGTGCTAGGTGTAATTTACGGGGGTGCTACAGAAGTAAATTTTTACGCTCCTGCAAAGGCGTTTAAGTCATTGGTGTACACAAGTGAATTTCAATTAGCAGAAGTTACAGTAGACGGTAAAACTTACAAGTGTATCTTGAAAGATTTACAGTTCCATAAAGTATCAGATGCTTTATTACACGTTGACTTATTAGAATTAGTAGACAACAAAAAAGTAATCGCTACTTTACCTTTAAAATTAGTTGGTTCTGCTGCAGGTGTTAAAGCCGGTGGTAAATTAGTTTCAAAAGTAAAATCAGTTAAAGTTAAAGCGTTACCAAAAGATTTAAGAGAGTTTATCGAATTAGATATTACGAACTTAGAATTGAATGAAAATATTCGTATTCAAGATATCAAAGCTGAGAACATGGAAATTTTAAACCCTCCACGTATCCCAGTAGCTTCAATTGTTATGACTCGTCAGTTAAAACAAGAAGAGTCTGAAGCAGCAAAAGCTAAAAAATAATTTTATATTATTTGAAGATAGAATCCCTCCAAGCAATTGGGGGGATTTTTGTTTTTAAGCCGCTTATGATTTTTAAAATCCCTCCAGCATTTTTGCTTAAATTTGAATCTGAATGGATAATAGCATATGTCTAAATTTTTATTAGTAGGATTAGGAAATATAGGTGGCGAATACGCACACACCCGACACAATATTGGGTTTGACGTATTGGATGCATTTGTAATTAAGCATGGGGGCTTTTTTAAGTTAGATCGTTTAGCTGAAGTAGCTGAGGTTAAATGGAAGGGTAAGACATTTGTATGCGTGAAGCCCACTACGTTTATGAACCTAAGTGGGAAGGCATTTAAATATTGGATGGATAAAGAAAAAGTTACTTTAGAAAACACATTAACAATTGTAGATGATTTAGCATTACCTACTTCTAAATTACGATTACGTGCTTCTGGTTCTGATGCAGGGCACAATGGATTAAAAGACATTCAATTAACATTAGGAACAGACGCATATCCAAAATTGCGTTTTGGTATTGGTAATAATTTTGCAAAAGGACAACAGATAGACTTTGTATTAGGAAAGTGGGCACAGGACGAAAGAAAATTAATAGATATCAAGATTCAAAAATGCGTAGAGGTAATTGAATCCTTTGCTGCAATAGGATTGTCGCGAACAATGACTTTAGCGAATGGCATGGATATTAAAGTAGAATAAGATTATCAAAATTTAAAAGTATTTATTATGAGTATATTTTGTATTGGACGTAATTATGTAGCACATGCTCAGGAATTAGGAAACGAAGTGCCTACTACAGCAATCATTTTTATGAAGCCAGATACTGCATTGTTGCCAGCAGGTGAAAATTTTAGTATTCCTAGTTTCACCAATGACTTGCATTTTGAAGGGGAGCTGGTATTGCGTGTGAGTAAGAAAGGAAAGTCTTTAATGCAACAACATCCAAATGGGATTCCTGTAATCGAATATTGTGATGCTATAACAGTGGGTATAGATTTTACTGCGCGTGATTTACAAAATACTTTAAAAGAAAAAGGGCTTCCTTGGGAAAAAGCAAAGGCATTTGACAATGCAGCCATCTTAGGGGAATGGCATCCTTTAACTTCAGAAATATTATCTGGCCCCATTCATTACACATTGGCAAAAAACGGAACAACTGTACAAACAGGAGACTCTAGTTTAATGATCTATCCTTTGGATAAGATTCTAGCAGCCATAACGGAGTATTTTACCATCTATCCAGGTGACCTAATC
>CANFLP010000118.1 GCA_947447835.1 Bacteroidota bacterium | reverse complement strand
GCGTTGTTGATTATACTATCAATGCCGTCTTGTAAGTCACCCCTTGCAAATCATCTATTTTATTTAATACTTCTTCAAGTCGGTGTTTAGGTACTCCAATTTTTAATTCAACAAACAACTGGGCTACTTGTTCCACCACTGAACAGTTGTATTGCTTTACAATCATCATGACTTCATTCATTTGATGATAGTCAAAATTTAATTCGTAATTAATTTCAACAGGCTTTTGCACAATAGGTGATAATTGTAATGCTAAGGATGTAGCTGTTTTATACGCATTAATCAATCCTGGGACCCCCAATAAAGTGCCTCCAAAATAACGCACTACTACTACCATGATATTGGTAAGTTGCTTGCTATCAATTTGACCTAAAATAGGTCGCCCAGCCGAACCCGAAGGCTCCCCGTCATCACTTACCCTAAATGTGGATCCGTCAATACCAATACGATATGCCAAGCAATGATGCACTGCCTTAGGATGCTCCTTTTTAAGCAGGGCCAATTGTTTCTTACAAGCATCAATGCTAAGCATAGGAAAGCTATAAGCTAAAAACTTGCTGCCTCTATCCTTAAACTCAGCAACTGCTGGCTGTTCGATGGTATTATAATAAAATGGATCCATTAGACGAATACTAAATAATAACCCGGCAAAGCTAACGCATAATGCTCATTCATTTGTAACATTGCATTATGAGTTTACAATCGCTAAAATTAGAATTTAAAAAACAATTAGCTGATCAATACGAAAGCATTGAATTAAATAGCTTGTTGTCAATTCTTTTTGAACATGTTACTGGATGGAATCAAATTAATCAAGTATTACATAAGGAAGAAGCACTTGATCAAGCAATAAAAACAAGATTACTAAAAGCAATTGAGTCACTTAAAACGGGCATGCCAATTCAATACATAACTGGCAAAGCTTGGTTTATGGGCAACGAATTAACCGTAAATGAAAATGTATTAATCCCTAGACCCGAAACCGAAGAACTAGTTGAATGGATGATCGAATATGCAACTATTATTGACAAGCCATTACAAATACTAGATATTGGTACAGGTTCAGGATGTATTCCCATTGCACTAAAGCTTGCCCTACCCAATTGCATGGTCGCAGGTTTAGATATTAGCGAGGGTGCATTGCAGGTCGCAAAAAATAATGCAACTCATTTAAATGCAGCAATAAGTTGGATGCAGGAAAATATTTTAGATACCACCTATCTGCCTAATCAATTTGATATCATAGTAAGCAATCCTCCCTATATTCCTTTTAAAGAAAATGCAAACATGCAGGCACAAGTAAAAAACTTTGAGCCCAATATTGCTTTATTTGTAACCGATCAGGATCCACTCATATTTTATCGCACCATTGCAAGACTAGGAAAACAATACTTAAGCCCCAATGGTCAATTGTTTTTTGAAATGCACTATGATCAAGGCAAAGCATTACTTGCATTGTTTGATGAAATGGGCTACCATGCCGAACTACGCCAAGATATGTTTGGGAAAGATAGAATGCTTAGAGCAAGTTTAAAGCATCGAGCTTAAAACCGAATTTTAATAACTAAGATTTTATCGAAATTATTGTCAGGAGAAATAAAAGTGACTTAATGTGTTGGATCAACTGCTACAACAGGCGTTGCACCCAGCTGTTTAATAATTTGCATTACTTTGATAGTCACTCCTAATTTAGCAACACTATCGCCATTAATTACGACGGACGGCTTATCCGTTTCCTTATCTAAGAATGTTTTTAATTGGCCAGATAAAGAATCAATTACAACTGGAGTAGATCCAATAAACAAATGCTGATCCTTGTCGATGGTAACCACAACAGTTTGTTTTGCCTTAGTATCACTTGAAGACTTTGGATTAGAAACCTTTATTACATTAGGATTTGCTAAAGTAGATACAATTAAAAAGAATAACAATAAAATGAACAATATGTCATTCAATGCACCGGTATGCACTTCGGGCTGATCTCGTAATCGCTTTCTTAAATTCATGTGGGTAAATTATGAATGCGTTGTTTCTTGTAAGATATCTAAGAAATCGGCACTTGCCGTTTCCATTTTATTGGCTGTCTTGTCTATTTGTGTAGATAAATAATTATGTCCTACATATGCAATTAAACCAATAATCAAACCTGTTGCAGAAGTAATCATCTTTGTATAGATCCCACCAGCGATTGTATTTAATGTATACTCACCAGTAGATGCAATACCGTAAAACAATTGCACCATCCCTACAATGGTTCCTAAGAAACCAAACATGGGTGCAATACCAGCAACTAAAGAAAGGATATTTAAGTTACGCTCCATAGAATACATTTCTAATCGACCTACATTCTCCATACTCTTTTCAATGGCATCTAATGGCTTTCCAATTCTCATCACTCCCTTTTCAATCATTTTAGCAACAGGATTGTCCGTATTTTTTGCTAAACTCTTAGCTGCAGAAACATTGCCTGAAAGTAAATTATCCTTGATAATCATCATGAATTTTGGATCGATGGCAGCCGCTTTTTTAATGGCCAACATACGTTCTATGAAAACAAAAATAGCAATAACTAATAAAGCATATAATGGATACATGATCCATCCACCTTTTTGCAATAAACTTAATAATGAAATTTTATTCTCTGCAACATCTAACAAAAACAACATAGGAGTTAATTTATTTTTTAAAGTTAAATTATTTCTACCAAATTTACCAATACTTCTACTGCCTTTACCATATCTCTAACACCTATCCATTCATGTCTGCTATGAATTGCCTGCATACCTGTAAAGATATTAGGGGTGGGCAAGCCCATAAAACTCATTCTACTTCCATCTGTCCCCCCTCTAATAGGGCTTACAATGGGTTTAACACCTGCCCTTTTGTAGGCATTGAGCGCGCGTTCTACAATAACTGGGTGCTGATCAATTACTTCACGCATATTTCGATATTGCTCGGTTACTTCTACACTAATTTTTACATTAGAAAAATCGGAATTGGACGCAATGACACTTTGTGCAATGCTTAATAATCTATTTGCATGTTCTTTTAACTTAGGTGTATCAAAATCACGCAATAAAAATTCAATCCTCGCCTTTTCGGCTCCACCCTCCACATGATTAGGGTGAATAAAACCTTCTCTATCTGCAGTATGCTCTGGGCACCATTCCTTATTTGGAAGTGCTGCTAATATTGCTCCTGCTACTTTAATTGCATTTTGCATCACACCCTTAGCTGCTCCAGGATGCGCAATCACCCCTTCTATATGCATCACTAAATAATCGGCACTAAAAGTTTCCATTTCAAAACTGCCCAACTCACCACCATCTAATGTGTAACCATAATCCGCACCCAATTTTATCATATCCAAATATTCCGTACCCCTACCCACTTCTTCGTCTGGTGTAAACAATATTTTCACTGGTCCATGTTGTACCGATTTGTTTTCCATTAAAAATTTAGCCATCTCCATGATAATAGTTACGCCTGCTTTATCATCACCACCTAACAATGTATTACCGGAAGCTGTAATAATATCTGCTCCTATAAACGCTTTTAAGTATGGATATTTTTCGGTTGTAATAATTTGAGTTGTATCATCTGGTAAAACAATAGTAGCACCATTGTAATTTTCATGTAAAATCGGTTTTACATTGGTGCCACTGCAATCTGGCGCAGTGTCTACATGTGCACAAAAACAAATCACAGGAATACTTTCATTAGCAGAAACAGAAACGCCTGCAGCAATGGTTGAAGGAATGGTTGCCATTACATAACCATGCTCATCCAAATGCGCATCTGTGATACCCATCAGTTGCAACTCCTCCACCAGCATTATAGATAAGTTTTTTTGTTTTTCGGTAGAGGGGAAAGTCGCACTATTAGGATCGCTTTGTGTATCTATTTGCACATAACGCATAAATCTTTCTGATACTTGTAAGGATTGCAATTCCATAATATTAATGATTGTGATATTGTATAAGAAAGATGAAGATAATTTGAATTTAGCGAATAAAAAAGGCGCTCCAATAACTTTGGAACGCCTTAGCAAATTATACTAAACTATTAGACTAAAATTCAGTAATGATTTTTGATGGTGTGTCAATGTTTACTAACTCTAAATCAAAAGTTAAGTCTTGACCAGCTAAAGCATGGTTTGCATCTAACACGACCACTTCCTCTTTAACCTCAACTACAATTACTTGGAATTGTTGACCTTGACCATTGTTCATAGTTAAAGCCATTCCAACCTCTGGATTTAAATCTGGAGGAAATTGTGTTTTAGGAAATTCAACAATCATTTCTGGTTGTTTTGGACCATATGCTTCCATAAATGGAATGTTAATTGTTTTCTTCTCACCTACTTTCATACCTAAAACGCCGTTATCAAAACCAGGAATAACCATCCCGCTTCCAACTTCGAATTCTAATGGAGCTCTTCCTTTTGAAGAATCAAAAACCTCACCATTAGATAAAGTACCATGATAATGCACTTGAATGTTATCTCCTTTTGTTACTTGTTGCATATT
>CANFLP010000117.1 GCA_947447835.1 Bacteroidota bacterium | reverse complement strand
GGGCTCAAAATCTAATGGCAATAAATTTGCCATTTTTTCTGACCAAGACCAATAGCCGGCGCTCACTAAATTGGTGCCATCGTAATATGCACCATTTTCATAAATCTTTATCACATTGTCATTCAATGTTAATTGAGAAGTTTGTGGCGCGCGCATCATACCCATATTAGAACTTGCTTTAGAATAATAAGGAGAGGGGCTCTTAAGGGTATAAATAACTTGTAAGTAGTCTTTAAAATTAAGTCCAACCGAAACGCTGTCTACTTTAAAGATGAGACTATCTCTTGGGACAATCTTATTTACAAGCATATTACTTGTAGGCGATAGCGCAACTATTCTTCTTACCTCAAATTGGTCTCTACCTAGTTGATTGTGGTATAAGCTGCGCATAAATTGCATCATGGAGCCATAATAGGCATCATTTCTATTTTTAACCCATTTATTTTGTTCGCTTTTCTTGTCGCTATACATTTCTTCAAATAAAGGGTGCCCCTGAATTAAGAATGTGTGGTTGTCAAAATCAAATTCAAATCTGGAAAGATCATATTTTAAAATATAGCCAAGAGATTTGTTTTCTATAATCAAACGCTCTTCTGCTGTCACCCTTAGCATATTTCTTTTTTTGCTATAATGAAATTTTATGGCGTCTGTGTTCAGAATTTTGCAGTCAAAAGAATGTTCGGTAGTACCAATAAAATAATCCAAGAAAAATCGTCCCCATTTTTTCCATCCATTTTTATCAAATGGCTCTAAAATAACTGTTTGTAAATCTTCATACTTAGGCTTTAATATTACTTCAATTTCTTTCGTACTATTATTAATAATGATACTTTGAGTTTCAAACCCAAGGGAGGATATCACTAATTCTGATTGACCTACTGGAATGCCGTTGAGGCCAAATTTCCCTGCTTTATCTGTAATGGTTCCTTTTGTACTATTACTAATGTATACGTTGGCTGATTCAATAGGAGATTTGCTCTCGGCATTATAAACTATACCGGTAATATTATGCTGTGCATTACTACTAATGCTTATGATGCATAAAAGAAGTGCAAGTATAATAGAATGAAGCTTCATATTACTATCTCAATCTGTCTGCACTCTTTACCAATCTTTCATCCTTGTAAATTTTAACCATTGCTAAAATTTGTAAAAGAGGAATTAGGAATAAAGCAATAGATGCTAGGGTAAAACCACCACCTGGGTTAGCGATAACAACCTTGTAAATAAAGAATCCGATTAAGGCAGATAATAAAAAATTGACAATCACCACTTTTAATTGCAACATACGGTTGCCATATAAAAAAATAGTGATGAAACTTAAACATGCGCTAAATGCTAATGAAATTAAGGTGCTGTATTGTGCGCTACCATTTATTTCTAAAGCAAATGGGGTAGGTGTATAATAAAAAGGGAAACGCAATACCGAAAATGCAGCTGCGCTTGCTAGTAGTAACCAAATGGTTTGTATTCTTTGTATCATAGTATAAAGTTAAACCTTTTTTAGTCACAAAAAAGCCCCTCCGGTTTAACGGAAGGGCTTAAGAAAATGGGGATTAGCTCATCTAGCTTGTTTATCTTATCCTAGTTCAGGATACAATACAAATTGCTCCATGAATTTATTTACTTCTTTCTTAGTGTTTGCTAAAACTGTTTCGTTATCAGCATTCATTAAAGCTGTATCAATTGCATCTACTACAAATGGAATATGTCCTTCGTTCATACCACGTGTTGTAATAGCTGCTACTCCAAAACGAATACCTGAAGTTACAAACGCCGACTTGTCGTCGTAAGGCACCATGTTTTTATTGGCAGTAATATCGGCATGTCCTAAAACCTGCTCTGCTTTTTTACCACTTATATTTTTATTACGTAAGTCAATTAACATTAAATGGTTATCAGTACCACCGCTGATAATTTCATATCCTTTTGCCACAAAAGCAGCAGCCATAGCTTGTGCATTCTTTTGTACTTGCTTAGCATATACAGTGTATTCGTCGGTTAAGATTTCACCAAATGCAATTGCTTTAGCAGCAATAACGTGTTCTAATGGTCCGCCTTGTGTACCAGGGAACACCGCCATGTCAATTACATTTGACCACAATCTTAAATTTCCTTTTACGTCTTTCAATCCTAATGTATTCTCACCATCTTTCGCCATCATAATCACACCACCACGAGGTCCACGTAATGTTTTGTGGGTAGTTGATGTTACAAAATGACAATGATTAAATGGAGAACTTAATAATCCTTTTGCAATCAAACCAGCTGGGTGTGCGATATCGGCTAAAACAAATGCGCCTACCTCGTCTGCTACTTTTCTGATTCTTGCATAGTCAATATCACGGCTATAGGCACTTGCTCCACAAATAATTAATTTAGGCTTATGTGTTCTTGCTTGACTTTCTAACATATCATAGTCAATCAATCCGGTTTCTTTTACAACTCCATAAAAATGCGGAGTGTATGTTTTACCCGAAAAGTTCACACCACTTCCGTGCGTTAAGTGACCGCCCATGCTTAAGTCCAAACCTAAGATAGCGTCACCAGGTTGTAAAATAGCTAACATCACTGCAGCATTTGCTTGTGCTCCACTATGTGGTTGTACGTTAGCATATTCAATACCAAAAACTTCCTTTAAACGATCTATTGCTAATGTCTCTGTTTTATCTACAATTTCACAACCTCCATAATATCTTCTTCCTGGATATCCTTCGGCATATTTATTGGTCATCACACCACCCATTGCTTGCATTACTTGTAAGCTGGTGAAGTTTTCAGACGCAATTAATTCAATGCCACGTCTTTGGCGTTGTAATTCTTGATTGATAATGTCAAACACAAGGGTATCTCTTTGCATATATGGAGTTTTATAGTAGAATATTTGGCAAAAATAAATCCATTCTCAAGCCTATGCAAAGCTTTCTTTCAACAGTTGGGGGTGTAATATCCACATTTACAATGGGTTTGGGGTAAAATGGGTCAAAATGGGCTAAATGAGATTAAAATTGGCTTATTACTAACGGTTATTTGCTATTTTTACTGTCCCCAAAAAGGAAACTAATGAAGGCTATTATTCCGGTTGCAGGTGCAGGTACTAAATTGCGACCACATACATATACACAACCAAAGGCGTTAATCCCCATTGCAGGTAAAACCATTTTAAGTTTTATTGTTGATCAGCTAAGGGAAGTAGGAATTGACGAATATATTTTTATTGTAGGTTATTTAGGTCAAAAAATACAGGATTATGTGGAGCAAACTTATCCTAATTTAAACACGCATTTTGTTTATCAAAATGACCGTCAAGGAACTGCACATGCTATTCAATTAACTAAAGAGATTGTGGGTACTGACGAAGTTTTTATTGCTTTGGGCGATACTATTTGCGAGTTTGATATTAGAGAAGTAATGAGTAGCCCAACTAGTATGTTGGGTATTAAGAAAGTAGACGATCCAAGACAATTTGGGGTGGTTGAAATAAATGAAGAAGGAAAAGTAATTCATGCCGTTGAAAAACCTTCTATTCCAAAAAGCAATAATGCCTTAGTAGGTTTATATAAGATTAAAGAATCTGAAATTTTATTTGATTGTTTTCAACAACTAGTTACTGATAATATTAAATCCAATGGCGAATACAATTTAACCGATGCCTTGGAGTGTATGATTAAAAAAGGGGTTGAATTTAATTCCTTTAAAGTAAAGCATTGGTATGACTGTGGTAAGAAAGAATCCTTGTTAGAAGCCAACGCAGTATTATTAAAAAAGACAGGTGGCCTTACCATAAATCCTGAACTATACATTAACAGTATTATTATTCCTCCAGTAAGTATTGCTGATGACTGTATTATTGAAAATTCCATCATTGGCCCACACGTAACTATTGGGAACAATACTACCATTAAAAGTTCGGTGGTAAAGGATAGTATTATTGGTACTTATACTTCATTAGACGAAGTGGTGTTGGATAACTCTTTAATTGGAAGCGATGCTGCAGTTAAGGGTTTGAGTCGTACTTTAAATATTGGAGATAATACCGAAATTGATTTCGGATAGGGTCAGGTGTTTGTAGATTTATTCATTGCTTAAACTTTTGTTATGCCATTTGAAAATCGAATCACGCAACTTTTTAAAATTGAATTACCTATTATTCAAGCTGGCATGGTTTGGGCCAGTGACTGGGAACTAGCAAGTGCAGTGAGTAACTCAGGGGGGCTTGGTATTTTAGGAGCCGGAAGTATGTATCCTGCTATTTTAAAAGAACAAATACAAAAAACAAAGGCTGCAACTAGTAAACCTTTCGCGGTAAATCTTCCAATGTTATATCCCGATTTGCAAGCCCATATTGATATTATTATTGAAGAGAAAGTGCCCATTGTTTTTACAAGTGCAGGGAATCCTAAAACATGGACGGCAACATTAAAAGCAGCAGGTTGTATTGTTGTGCATGTAGTAAGTAGGGCTTTGTTTGCGCAAAAGGCCGAAGCAGCTGGATGTGATGCAGTGGTGGCTGAAGGTTTTGAAGCAGGCGGACATAATGGTAGAGAAGAAACTACAACGATGGTATTGATCCCATTGGTACATAAG
>CANFLP010000116.1 GCA_947447835.1 Bacteroidota bacterium | reverse complement strand
GGAAGTACATCACCCACACCACCCAACACATAAAAAGAAATGGTCTGAATATATTATTGAGTTTGTAATGTTATTCACGGCGGTTACGTTAGGTTTTTTTGCAGAAAATATTAGAGAAGGCATTGCCGAAAAGCATAAAAAGCAAGAAACACTTGAGGCAGTTGCACGTGATTTTGAAAAAGATTTCGAACAACTAAAATTTCATAGAGATTTTGATCTTACTAAAATAAAAATTTGTGATAGTATTGATGAGATCATAGATATTGATGCTAAACTAGTTGACCAACAAGTATATTATAGATTAATAAATAATTTAATCATGTCTTGGAAGTTTAATTCTAATAATAGAAGTAGAATTGAATCAGAGGCAAAAGGTTATTTCTCAGATAAGGAGAATGAAGAATTGGCATACTATATATCTAAATACAATTTCCACTTAACCGATTTTGTTGACAATACAGTTGCTGAACAAGAAAACTACATGCATTTCTATGATAACAGTAACATGAAAAAATATGTGGAAGTGGAAAAACAGAATGTAGCTGGAAGATTTCCACGAATAAATTTGCCTCATAAATTAGGTATAAGACCAATTAGTACAGAAAATAAAGAAAGTTTAAAACTATACTTAGGTGGAGTAAAGTCCTTTAATGATATTGGACTCTATAATATTGACTCTTTGCAATTTTATGCAAAAAAGGCAATTTCAATAATCCATAATAAATACGAATAATAAATCAGGTCTAGTAGTTTAATTTTTTTGTCCGTTACCATTGTATACCATTCCAGATATGTTCCGGAATAGTATTTTGGAACATATTTCAAGCTTTTGAATCATTCTTGTCTCTTGTATAGTTATACTTTCATTACTCGAATTCAAAACATTTCAAAACGAAAAAGCTTAAAAATGAAAACAAACATCTTATTAGGATTAGCCTTAACTACGCTTATTGCTAGTTGCTCTCAAAAACCTGCCACCGAATCTAGAGCTGGCGTGTACAACATGGACAAACAAGTGATTTCAGACGGTGTAAAAGACTATACCTATTCTTCTGCCGACGGAACGACTCAAATTAAAATTTACACACCAAGTGAGTATTTTTTCATTACAAATATAAAAGATTCTGTAGCTGGATTTGGCTTAGGTAGTTATACACAAGCAGAAGGCAAGATTGAAGAGACCAATATTTATAATACTAATACACTAGACACAATTCAAAAAGTAAGTCTGAATATCACAAATAACGAGAAAGGCTATACACAAAGCATTCCAGAAATGATGATAGGAGGAAAAAAATTAAGCATGACCGAAGACTATACAACTATCGCTGCTAATGGTGCTTCTGCTTTAGATGGCGTTTGGCATCAATCAAAAAACCTTGAAATCAATGGTAAGGATACAGTGGACAGAACTTATAATGAATATAAGGTTTACCATGCTGGTCATTTTATGTGGGGTGCTAGATATTTATCAGATTCAACAAAAAATACATATGAGAAAATTGTTGGTCATGGCACATTTACTTTAAATAATGATGCTTTAACTGAAACATTGGATATGTCAAGCAGAAAAGGTATTACAGGAAAATATAATATCATAGTAAAATTCAATGGTGGCGATGAGTATACTCAACAAACTGCCGATACTTCTACACATATTGTAGGCTTTAAAACCTATAAGCGTGTAAGCAAATAATTGGGATTTTATTAAGTTTGGATTAAAAATTGAGCAGGAAAACCCTGGCAAGTAAATTTGCCGGGGTTTTTTCATATCTTGATTAAAATTTATTTGATAAACACCCGTTTATGGCCATATTATTCCCCTTATTTGGGATTTTCACTTCCTTTATTCTGATTTACTACTTAAGCTCGTTAAATAGATCCAATATATTCCTCGCACTTTTCTTTTTATGCTGTAATCTAATAGTATTGGTTTATTACGGTTTGCATTTTACCAAAGACCTATTTTGGGAAGGTTTTTGTTTTGTGCATTGGCTGCCGTTATCCTACCTACTTGGACCCTTACTATTTTATTATGTCAAAACTACCCTGTCAGATAGCAATAAGCTAGAAAAATGGGATTGGCTCCACTTGATTCCTGCTTTTCTTACAATTATCAATTGCTTGCCTTTTACAACTTTACCATTTGACCAAAAAGCACAAATTGCTCATGAAATTGTAAACGTAACGGAAAACTATACACTCCATTTTAACTTTGTATCTTTTGAATTTATACTATTATCGAGATCAGTTCACTTACTTGCCTACTCACTTTTTTCGATTGGTTACTTTTATAACCACAATAGAAAAACCCTAAAAATATTTGGGAAGCTACCATCTAACCATTCAATTATAAAAAGATGGATGTACTTACTTACTGGCATTCAAATTGTAATCGCTATTAATAGTATCGGTCATATGTCAACGCTATACGATTTGAAATTTTCTATCGCGGGGGTACCTTCCTATCAAATTTTTACTGAGAAATATTATTTTAGTATTTGTGGCGGTGGATTCTTTTTACAAAACATTTTTTTATTCTTATTCCCTAAAATTCTTTATGGTAATGTGTCTTACAATATTGAAATAGGAAAAGACAATATTATAGATGAGATAAAATCTAGTTTACCTAAAAAAGCAAAAGAAACTGCTAGTATCCAGGATGTTGAAGAGACAATTTATACTTATTTACAAAGCACACCTTATATTCAAAAAGAATTTTCTCTTTCTCAGATGTCTTTTGACTTGAAAATACCTGAGCGTTTTTTATCTAATTATTTTAATAAGGAATTGGAAATTACTTTCAGCGAATGGAGGAAGAACTTAAGAATTGATCATGTTTGTAAAATGATTGAGGCGGGAGAATCCAAGAATTTAACTATCGAAGCTATTTCTGCAAATGCTGGTTTTGCTTCTAGATCCAAATTTATTGATGCATTTAAAGAGCGAAAGGGAGTTACTCCTTCCGCTTTTATAAAATCTATTTCAATTAAGGATAATTAATACGCAGGATTATTTTATTACATCCAATTCTTTTCCAACTGCTACAAATGCTGCTATGGCTTGATCTAAATGTGCTGTAGTATGTGCTGCGGAAATTTGTACGCGAATTCTTGCCTGTCCTTTTGCCACTACTGGATAGTAAAAGCCAATTACATAAATTCCTTTCTCTAATAATTTTTCTGCCATCTTTTGAGAAACAACAGCGTCATAAAGCATAATTGGAATAATGGGATGCGTGCCTGGTTTAATATCAAAACCAGCTGCTGTAATTTTTTCTCTAAAATATTTTGTATTGGCTTCTAGCTTATCTCTTAACTCAGTAGTTTGTGACAATAAATCAAACACTGCAATGGAAGCACCCGTAATAGATGGCGCTAAAGTGTTTGAGAATAAATAAGGTCTTGAGCGTTGTCTTAATAATTCAATAATTTCTTTTTTACCCGAAGTAAATCCGCCAGACGCACCGCCTAAAGCTTTTCCTAAAGTGCCTGTAATAATATCTATTTTACCCATCACGCCTTTCAATTCATGAACACCTCTTCCGGTTTTTCCTAAGAAACCTGTTGAATGACATTCATCGCTCATTACCAATGCTTCATATTTTTCAGCAAGTTCTACAATTTTATCTAACTGTGCTATGGTTCCATCCATTGAAAATGCACCATCTGTTACAATAATTTTTTGCTCAGCACCTGCAGCAATAGCTTCTTTTAATTTTGCCTCCAAGTCCTCCATTGAATTATGTTCATATCGGTAACGCATGGACTTTGAAAGTCTAACGCCATCAATGATTGAAGCATGATTTAATGAATCTGAAATAATCGCATCTTTTTCTCCTAGTAATGGCTCAAATACACCACCGTTTGCATCAAATGCTGCTGCATATAAAATAGTGTCTTCTGTTCCTAAAAATGTCGAAATTTTTTCTTCCAATGTTTTATGGATATCCTGTGTGCCGCAAATAAAACGCACCGATGACATGCCAAACCCATGCGTATCAATAGCTGCCTTTGCTGCTTCAATTACTTTTGGATGAGAAGAAAGTCCTAGATAATTATTTGCACAAAAATTTAATACTTGTTTGCCTCCTTGAATTGTAATTTCTGCCGCCTGAGGTGAAGTGATGATTCTTTCTTTTTTAAATAATCCTGCTTCTTTAATGGCTGCTAATTCTTTTGTTAAAAAAGGTTTGTATTGATCGTACATGCTATTTATTTAATCTCGTTGTAATGAAAATATTGTGGTAGATTTTTTATAATAATTGCTGTCATTGCTTTTAAATCAAATGTGGGCTGCCAGTTCCAATCGTTTTTTGCAAAACTATCGTCAATGCTGCTTGGCCAACTGTCTGCAATTTGTTGCCTAAAATCAGGTTTGTATTCAATTTCAAATGTCGGAAAATAGGTTAACAAACTTTGATAAATTTCTTCTGGCGAAAAACTCATCCCCGAAATATTGTAACTCGTTCTTATGCTAATGTTTTCCATAGGCGCTTCCATTAATTGAATGGTTGCATTAATGGCATCATCCATATACATCATTGGCAAATAAGTATGCTCACTTAAAAAGCATTCAAATTTTTCTGATTGAACTGCTTTATGATAAATATCTACTGCATAGTCGGTGGTGCCGCCTCCTGCCATTGACTTATAACCAATTAATCCAGGAAATCTTACACTTCTTACATCTACTCCATACTTATTAAAGTAATATTCGCACCAATGTTCCCCTGCTAATTTTGAAATGCCATAAACCGTGTTAGGATCCTTAAACGATTTTTGTGGTGTATGGTCTTT
>CANFLP010000115.1 GCA_947447835.1 Bacteroidota bacterium | reverse complement strand
TTCGGCACTTGCATTTCCTAATGGAGCAATAGCATTTGCATAATCAAAGAAATCACCGAAACCTTTAATGCCAGTTCCAGCAGTTGTCTTAGTAGGAGATTGAGATACGGTGTTTACACGAACTCTATTTTTTAAACCATAGTGGTATCCAAAGCTACGTGCTATAGATTCTAACAATGCTTTGATATCAGCCATATCGGTATAGAATGGATAGGTTCTTTGTGCTGCAGCATAAGTTAAAGCAACTACACTAGCTTCCTGGTTTAATGCATCCATATTATAAGCAACGCTTAGCATTTTGTGTAAAGACATTGCAGAAACATCTACTCCCTTAGCATAGTAATCGTAGTTCAATTCAGGGTAAGCAATTTTCTTTCTGATATTAACGCTCATTCCGATAGAGTGTAATACGAAATCAATTTTACCGCCTAATATCTGTTGAGATTCTGTAAACAAGTTGGTTAATTCCTCAACACTTGTAGCATCGGCAGGAACAATTTTAGAGTTGGTTTTCTCAGCCAATCCATTAATCTCACCCATACGCATTGCGATAGGGGCATTGGTTAATACAAAGGTTGCGCCTTCCTCATGTGCTTTTTCAGCCACTTTCCATGCGATAGAATTTTGGTCTAAAGCACCTGTAATAATTCCTCTTTTTCCTTTCAATAAATTGTATGCCATGTTGATGGTTTATTTAGTGCCGTAAAAATAAATATATTAGCTGATAAACCCGAATAAAAAAGGTTAAATCGCCATTAGCTCCTTAGCGTTGTCTAGCGCCGATTTGGTAGGAGGGTCGCCGCCAATCATACGCGCAATATGCTGTACTCTTTCTTCCTGGCTAAGGCTTCGTAAGTGTGTTTGTGTTTCGGCTCCTTTTTGCTCCTTATAAACGTATAAATGGGTATGTCCTTTTGCGGCTATTTGTGGTTGATGGGTAATACAAAGCACCTGTCTATTCTGACCAAGGTTTTGTAATAATAAACCTACTTGTTTTGCAGGTTCACCAGAAATACCGGTGTCAATTTCATCAAATATCATGGTAGGTAAATCCACCGATTTGGCAACCAACGATTTAATACATAACATTAATCTACTAAGCTCGCCACCACTAGCTACTTTTCGGATAGGCTCAAAGCGGTTGGTATTGTTAGCGTCAAATAAAATATCAATTTTATCCTGACCAAAATGGTTAAAAGGAACTTGTTCAATAGTTACTTTTATTTTAGCATTTGGCATACCTACTTGATGCAACAATTGGTTCACATTTTTCGTAAATGGATCCACTTGTTTTATTCTCTTTTCTGTTAATCCTTTTGCAAGGGTAGTAACAAGTTTAGCTTGCTCTACTACTTTATGTGTAAGCGTATCAATGCTTTCTTCTAAATTTAAAACTGCTTCTAATTCTTTTTCTAATTGTGCTTGAATGGTAAGTAGTTCGGCAGTGCTTTGCACTTTATGTTTCTTTTGTAAAGTATATCCTTGGGAAAGTCTTTCTTGAATAGTGACAATTTTATTTTCATCAAAGTCAATCTTGTCCTGCCAAGCACTTAACTCACTTGATATATCAGCTAGTTCAATTTGAGCAGCCTTTAAACGCAATAACAATGATTCAAAATCCGGTTGCCATTTTACAATCGATTCAAGCGTTATGCTAATTTGTTTGATTTGCTGAACAATAGGATTATCAGAATTTTCTAATTGCTGAACGCTCTGTTCAATTTGTGATTTAATTTGCACAGCGTTTTCTAAAAACTTTAATTCTTTTTCTATATCCTCTAATTCGTTCTCTTGTAAATTTAATGCTGCTAATTCCTCTAATAGAAATTTATTGTAACTCTCCGTTTTTTCAAATGCTTCTTTCTGAGTCAATAAATCATTTAGTTTTTTCTCATTCTCTTTCCAGCTGTTAAATGACCCCTGATAAATTATAACCTCTTTTTGCAAATTTGCTAAAGCGTCAATCACCGTTCTTTGAAAATCGGTATCGCCCAGTGTTAAAGTATCAAATTGTTGGTGTAAATCAACTAGCTGGCTAGTCAATTGCTTTAGCTCAGTTAAGTTAATAGGGGTGTCATTAATAAAAGCCCTTGATTTTCCTTGTGCACTAATTTCTCTTCTGATAATTAATTCGTCAGATAAATCAATATCATTGGCTTCAAAGAAAGCTTGGTATTGATCTTTATTAGCAAGTTGAAAAGTGCCTTCTATAAAACATTTTTTCTCTGCATTTCTGCATACGGTACTGTCTGCACGATCACCTAAAATTAAACCAAGTGCCCCCATGATAATACTTTTACCAGCACCCGTTTCACCTGTGATGACAGATAGTTGTGAGGATAGATCTATAGAAAGATGATCTATTAATATATAATTCTGTATTTCTAACTTGTTTAACATCGCTAACGCAATATACATTATTATTTAAGATGTCATTGTTTAAGACATCGTTGAATCCCCGATTTTGCTTTCTGATCCAAAGAGTTTTTAAATGCATGATCCTTCATGTCAATGCATTGCTGATAAAATTCTATGGCTTTAACAAATTGGCTTTTATTTTCTAATATCATACCCGATTGCAATGCTGCTCTTGCTGCAAAATATTCGGGTTGATGAGCTCCTTTTTCAATGGCTGATTTATAATAACGTAAGGCTAATTCATCCTGTTCCATTAAATCATAAATGCGGCCTAGTCGGTAGGCGAATTCGGTTTTATCGGCTTCAGTATTAAAGTCATTGCTGGTTTTTCCAGATAATATAGCAATAGCTTGTGTTTGATAACCGCCATCACTCAAAAGACGTGCTTTTAATAAGATTGGGTTTGGCCAATTTCCTTTTTTTGCATTTTGAAATGCTTGCTTGTCTGCGTCGGTTACCTGATTGCCAGCACTCAAAACTAATTTTCGATACGCTTCGGCTTTTTTCATATCACCCTGCATATAGGCTATCCATGAAAGTCTTTCATAGGCATCTTTTACATAAAACTTGCCCTTAAATGTTTGCGTAAAATCGGTTAAAGCCTTTTGCGCCTTATCTAATTTAAGCTCATTAATATAGGCATAGCCAAGTTCTAAATTCCAAAAGGGTAGAGATAGATAGGCATCTGAATTATCCATTTGCTGCACAATATTCAATGCCTTATTTGATTGCTGATGATTCAGGTATAAATTAGCGGCCATGTATGCATGCATCTGATTCTTTTTAAAATCATAAGGAGTTGATTCAATAAATGCAAATGCTTTTTTCTGATTGCCCTCAAAGTTCATCAATAAATAAGGATATACAAATAAGGCTTCATTACGACAGCGTTTGCTGTATTCGTCATTGCTATTGATATACTTTAATACCAGTGCATTGCCTTCGCTAATTTTACCACTCATGCCTAATATACTTGCCATCCATTGATAACCTTTTGGAATGGTTCCTACAACGGTGGTAATAATACCAAAATATACATCGTTGGGTGTAAAGTGAGGGAATGCTTTTCGGTTGTCCTTAAATAATAAATAGGCTTTTCTAAAATCCAATGCTGCTTCCCAGTTTTTATCAAATCGAATTGCAGCCAAAGATTTGTGTAAATGCTCTAAACCTAAACTGTATAAATAATAAGGGCTGTTTTTGGGTCCCGCTTCAAATTGTTGAATACGCTTTTCAAATTGCGGATAAAGCTTTTGATATTCAGTTGCATCTTCATTTAAAAATAACTCATAAAAATCGGCATAGCTTTCCAACATCGGGAGTACTAAATTATTTGGGGTTGCCTTTTTTTCAATGGCGATTGCTTTGCGAGCTTCTGGTATTTTCAGTGAAGTAACAGATTCGTAAATTTGTTGCGCTTTGTCATTCCATGTATAATTTAACTGCGCTTTGGATGAAGCCACGGTTAACATTAATAATCCAACAAACAAAAGCTGCTTTATCATATATGTAAAAATAAACAAAGGGTAGCTGTTGGGCTACCCTTTGAAGGAATATTTTTTAGAAAGATGTAAACAAGTTACTTTCCTCAGCTATGCTGAAAAGTTGCTTATTCCTTCTCCTCTACTAAAATTCTACCGCAGTTTTCACATACGATGATTTTTTTGTGAAGGCGAATTTCGCTTTGACGTTGAGGAGGGATTGAGTTAAAGCAACCACCACAAGCATCTCTTTCAACTGTAACAACAGCTAAACCATTACGGTAGCTATTTCTGATACGGTCGTAGCTATATAATAAACGCTCGTCAATATGTGATCTTGCTTCTTCGCTCTTAACTCTTAATTCTTTTTCTTCAATTTCAGTATCAGCGATAATTTTTTCTAATTCGTCTTTTTTGTGGTTCAAAACGCCTTCTTTAACAGAGATTGTTTTTTTAGCAGCATCCAAAACCTTAACTTTTTCAGTTAATTCTTCGTTTGCATCACGGATATGTTTTTCACAAAGTTTAATTTCTAAACCTTGCATTTCAATTTCCTTGTTTATTGCTTCAAACTCACGATTGTTTTTAACGTTATCGCTTTGTTGCTCGTATTTAGCAAGTAAAGATTCGCTTTCTTTGATAGAAGCTTTTTTAGATTCAATGAATTCAGTAATACCATTGATTTCTTCTTCTACTCTAGTTTGTCTGTTGACTAAACCTTGAACTTCGTCTTCTAAATCTTTTACTTCCATTGGTAATTCACCACGTAGAATTTCAATTTGATCGATACTGCTATCTACAGACTGAAGTTTGTAAAGGTTTACTAATTTTTCTTCTACTGAAAAGTCTTTGACTGATGCCATATTTCAAGTTTATTTAAGATATGTTATAGGTTGTGTACACACCAAGGATTGGAG
>CANFLP010000114.1 GCA_947447835.1 Bacteroidota bacterium | reverse complement strand
GTAAAAAACACAAAGCTGCCAAGAGTAACAGCCACATTGGCCTTAGATTTAGATGGTTTTGCCGAAGGGGACAAAGCAGGTCTTGCTGAATTGTCTGGACAATTATTAAAGCGTGGAACTAGTACCAAGTCAAAAGCAGTTTTAGATGAAGCAGTTGAGTACTTGGGAGGTTCTTTATCTACCTCTAGTCAAACTGCATCGGTAAGTTCTTTGAAGCAAAACTTTCCTCAATTAATGAGCTTAATGTCTGATGTGATTTTGCATCCAGCACTTTCAAATGATGAATTAGAAAAAGTAAAAAAGCAAACCATTTCAGGTCTTGAATCAAATAAAGATGACGCAGATGCCATCTCTAATAATGTAATGAAAAAGTTAGTGTATGGTGCTAACCATGCGTTTGGTGAAATCACTACTACTAAAACAGTTAACAATGTAAAGATTGATGACGTTAAAAAATTCCTAGCTGCTTATTGGAAACCGAATATCGCTTATTTAGTATTTGTTGGAGACATCGAACCTTTAGTTGCAAAAGCATTAGCCGAGAAAAATTTTGGCGCATGGGCTAAGGGTACTGTAGTGAATGCAGTTTATCCTAAACCGGCTAAGCCTGCTCAAACATACGTTGCTATAGTTGACCGACCTGCCTCTGTTCAAAGTGTTGTTGCAGTTGCTACTACAGTGGACTTAGTGCAAGGAACAGCTAATGTAATTCCTAGTAATGTGATGAATAATATATTAGGTGGAGGTTTTTCAGGCCGATTGTTTGCAAACCTAAGAGAGAAGCATGGCTTTACGTATGGTGCTTATTCTTCCTTAAATCCAAATAGACAAGTGGGTATTTTCTCCGCAGAATCTTCGGTTAGAAATGAAAAAACAGATAGTGCAGTTCAAGAAATCTTACATGAGATTAATGTAATCAGAAATGAAAAAGTAGGGGATACGGAATTAACCAGAATGAAAAATTATTTATCTGGTGGATTTGCTCGTTCATTAGAGAATCCTGCTACCATTGCAAACTTTGCTTTAAATATCGCACGTTATAAAATGCCTGCTGATTATTATCAAAAGTATTTAGCTAATTTATCGGCAGTTGATGCACAAAAAGTGCAGGATGCAGCTCGTGCTTTATTAAATCCTGCTCAAATGCATATTGTTATTGTAGGAAATGCAAAACAAATAGCAAAAGGATTGGATAAATATGGTCCGGTTAAATACTTTGATTTTGATGGCAACGAGGTTGCAGCTCCTACAGAAGCAAAAACAGACGCATCATTAACACCTGAAACTTTAGTTCAAAAAGTGATAACTGCTGCTGGTGGTAAAGCAGCTATTGAGTCCATTAAAGACTTGCAATTAAAAGGAACTGCTTCGGTTATGGGGCAGTCTTTAGATATGACACAAACTATTATTGCTCCTGGTAATATGGTTTCTATGATGTCTATGGGAGGAATGGCTATTATGAAACAAGCGATTGTGGATGGCAAATATTCAGTAAGTCAGCAAGGCATGGAAGCACCAATCACAGACGAAATTAAAGAGGAGTTAGACGCTGCTGCTACACTGGTGCCAGAACAATTATATATTAGCAAAGGGTATAAACTTAAAATTGCTGGAGCAGAAAAAGTAGACGGCAAGGATGCAATTGATGTTGAGCTTACTACGCCTTCTGGTAAAGTATCACATCGTTTTTACGATGCGAGTACTTATTTATTAGTAAAGACTTCTAAATCACAAGAAGTGCCAGGTAGAGGAACCATGACACAGCAAGAATTTTATAAAACATATAAAGAAGTTAATGGAGTACAATTACCAACTGAAGAATTAATTGATATGGGTCAAGTAAAAATTAACGTAAAATATACCGATATCAAAGTGAATCAAGGATTGAAGGTGGCCGATTTGAAATAATGAAATGCAAACTCCTTTTAAATTTATGATGATGAGATATTAGATCTTTATATTGATTCCATAAAAAAAGCGCATCCAATTGGATGCGCTTTTTTTATGAGCTAGGGTTAGCTTAAAAATGTTTTTATATTAGAATCTAATTCCGTAACCGATATTAAACATTAATCTGTTGCCAGTATAACTTGCATAAGTATTAGGCTTGTCGTTTAAACGGTAAGGGAAAATGGCGTCTTTTGTTGCAGTATTTACAATAGTAAAATCGATGAAGTGACTATTAGTTCTATATCCAATACCACCGCTTACTGTCCAATGAGATGCTTTAATGGATTCGTCTTTATAAGGAGAGCCATAATAAGCGGTACCTGCTCTTAACATCCAATTATTATTTAATTTTAACTCAGAGCCAACTTTAAAATTCACATTGTTTTTATAAATCGCTTTTATTGTTGAATTTAAAGCGTTGTAGTAATCGGTAGTTGCTTGATCGTAAGTATTTGCATAATAATGTGTACCTGCGTAATTAACCCACTCTATATCTGCGCTAATAAACCCTAATGGTTGTGTAGGTTTATTAGGTGATGCAAAAAAGTAACTAGTACTGATAGTTGCTTTTGCAGGTGTAGCCAGTGTATATTCTCTAACGCCAGGATATCCGTCATTTAATTCGCTAGAACTAGCCGATTGAATGCCAGCATAGCTTTCGGTATTTGTAGTCATATCTGTACTCACCTTGTCTCTAAAAGTAATTAATTGCGGTGTTTGCAAAGCAAAGCCCAATCTTAAAAAAGACTCAGGTTTGTAAATGATACCAAATTTTGCACCCAATCCCCAACCTCTTGAACTGAAATTGTCATTTACAACAAAACCTCCAAATTGATTATTAGGGTTGTTCAATGCATCCGTTTCTGAGTAATAAGTTGCACGGTTGTAATTAATCATTGGCATGATTAAACTTGCACCTAAGTATAATTTATCTTCAATATTACCACCCCATCCAAAAGCCAATTCATTATAGCTTCCGCTGGTTTGTGCATCATAAACTTGATTTACACCAGTGGTCAATGGCACTAAACTTTGATAGCCAGTTACAGCGCCATTTGCATTGGCAGTAGTGTCTACTAAATAGGTTCTAAATGCCAAAGAGCTTCCAAAAATATAATTGTTTAAAGCAGCATTCGTATCTGCTTGGTCGTGCACTAATTCTTCTAAATATTTTTCAGAGTAACTACTAAAATTATTTTTACCACTAAAACTTACATGGTTATTATAATCTGCAATTTGATTAAATGTAATTGAGAAGGCAGAACTAGTCCAATTGTTTTTTCTTTGGCCGTCAGCAAATACAATACCCACCGATCCAAAGTTTGCATTGCTATTGTTGGTTGAGCTTGATTTAGTTAGGTAAGTAAAATTATTTGTTTGCACCAAAAATTTTGGAGTAAGTAATAGCTCGCCTGATTTATAAAAACCTAATCCAGCCGGGTTAATGTGATTAGAAGATAAATCGCCACCTAGGGAACCCATAGCGCCACCTAAGGCATTGCTTCGAGCTGTTCCGCTGGGTGCATACCAAGAAAGTCTTAATCCGTCTTCAGGGTCTTGTGCATACATAGATAAACTTGATCCCAATAAGATCAATAAAAATATTTTCTTCATAATTGAATTTTTTATAATTGCGCTTAAACTAAATTAATAACTAGTGTGATCTTGGTGCGCGACCTCCACCAGAAGAAGTACCAGTGCTATTATAGCCACCGCTTTTTCCACCTGCATTGTTATTATTTGTAGGTGTATTGTTTGTGTTGTTATTATTTGAACTTGACTTAGTCTGGTTTGGACTATTGTTATTGCCATTGTTAAAATAACGGGCAGGACGGTCCCAACTATTTGGAACATTCGTGTTGGTGTTATTAGTCACTACTCTTTTTAGTAATGAACCAAAATTGTTATTCAAATTTGCGTTGCCAGTATAACGTGTATTACCATTAACAACATTAGTAGTATTGTTGAAGTTTCTTGAAGAAGATGGATTGCGATAAGCAGCTAATCCTGGAGCGCTTAAACGTGTTGCACTAGGATCTTGATAATGCATTCTTCTGCCTTGTACGCCACCTGCAAAACCCCCTCCAAAGTAATTAGGGTAGTAGTAGCCATATGGGTTCCAATACCCAGCATAGTATGGATTCCAACCGCCATAGCCAAAACCATAGCCTCCAAAACCATAACCACCAAATCCGCCATAACCTAAGCCTCCATATCCGAAATCATTGAATCCCCAGCCCATGCTATAATAAGAATTCATGTAAGGTGCATATCCGCCCCAGCCAAATCCCATAGAAACACCAAATGGGTTGTACCATGATGATCCGTAAAAACCACTATACCAACTATTCCATCCTCCATAAGAAGGATAGTATGCATAGTTGTAACGTGGGTCATTCCAATAACCAAAGTCATCAATTGCATTCCAACGATTTCTATTGCCAACTTTAAGTCTTAAATATCTATCATCTGGATAAGATTGATAATCTTGGTATTCAGCTTGATCACCATTTTCTAATTGATTGTTATCATTATTTTGTGATGCAGTAGCTGTCTTTGCAGGCGCTACTTTATTGTTAGGGGTATAGTATAAATCATCGGTTGCAGCAACAGTAGTTTGTTGTAAACTAGTGCAACTTGTGCTAAGATAACTAATGGTTATCAAGCCCAATGCTATAAGCCTAAGTTGGGATGCCATTTTATATGTCTTCATGTTGAATTAGTTTAGGTTTTAATATGCCCTCAAATTAGCATACATTTGCTACTTCAAAGCTACGTAAAAATAAGATATAGGGCTTTTTTCGTAGATTGTTTTTAGAACTCAAAATGTTAAGATTTATCAAAAATGGCAAAAGAACTAACAACCAGAGCAGCTGACTATTCACAATGGTAT
>CANFLP010000113.1 GCA_947447835.1 Bacteroidota bacterium | reverse complement strand
TACAAATGTCGTTTAAATCGTATTAGTTGGAAAATTCTTTTATAATTAACTTCTTTGTGTTATTTTCGCGTCCCAAAAGGGTCCTGTGGCCGAGTGGCTAGGCAGAGCTCTGCAAAAGCTTCCACAGCGGTTCGAATCCGCTCGGGACCTCGATACAAAGCCTCTCAACGAAAGTTGAGAGGCTTTATTCATTTAAGGCAGCGTCACAAGCTTGCTTGTGTAAGCTGGCGAGAATGAATAAAGCACAACAGCAAACAAAGTTTGCTGTTGAAAAGGCTTTGGGTAAGACGAGTTTAACCTTTCTTATTAGTATATTTTCTAAAGTAGCTGCCTAATTTCTAAAGTATAAATACTGCAAATTCGTGTATTCTAACCGGTTAGTTTCATGACTTAATTTTTAAACAATTATTTCATGAAAAGATCAAACATTATTTATTGCGCAATTATTTTATTTGCAAGTATTGTTTCGCTTCCCAGTTGCTCTAAGCAAACATCGCCGTTAACTTCTGAACAAGAAACGCAAAATGCGATAAATAAAATACGAGAAATTATTGGTTCTGATGTTACGATTAAAATACTAGACTCAAATGCAAGTAACATTGACAATATTAAGAGCGAATCAATTGGTTTGGCAAAAAGTAGTGTTAGAAAATTATCTATTAACGAATTCCGGAATGTTTATAATGCACTAAAAAGTAAAAACATAAAATTTGAAACAGTAAGTGAAATTAGAGTAGATTCGACCCATAAACAATCAAAGATAAAATCAAATTCAATAATACTAATTGGAGATGATACGTATGATGTAATTGGCGGCGATGATGGTAATTTAGGGCCTGGAGGACCAAGGCCGGCAGGGCTTTACACAACAACTTTTAAATCAGAATTCTTGGAGTATTATTTAAAAGGTCATGTTGATGGCAATGATCCATTGTTGCTATCTAATATCAATGTTCAATATAGGTCGGATGTTAATGGGAGAATATTAGGTAGTCCTTTGGTTTATTTTTCTGGATTATCAATTTATAATTGGTCTCAATTTACATCGGATTTATTGTCTTTTAATAGTCAAAATTTTACGTCTGTATATTTAGTAACTGGTTTAACAAATTTTAATATCTCATTAGGCCCAATAGTTTTAAATATTACTACGTCTGAGAAATTCAGAATTACAATATGTATGGATGATGATTCCTTGAGAATAGTTAAAATTGAACTTCTTGAATCCGGTAATCAATCAATGTAAAAAATATAAAAATTAAATTATTACTTATGCTAGATATGACATCAATTGAGATAATTGTATTTGCATTTTATGGATTGCAACTATTACTTTATTTAAATATAATCCTCCGCTTATTAGCACATAATACTTTTCTGAGATTTAAAAAATACAATAAAGCTATTGTGATTTGGGTTTTGTCAATTGCACTAGCATTGTATTTATTACACTTGCCGGCACTTCTTCATTACCATTTAGGCCATCAGCATTAAATCCCCTCCAACTTCCCCATAAATCCTATATTTTTGCCCTATGAAACATTCTCAAACTATAGGCATCATATTATGCGTGGCATTATTATATTGTACTATCCAGCCATTGGTAATAATCGAGAGCCAACATTTGGTAATTACAGGATGGAAAACGGCAGGCACTTCATTTGGCCAGCCAGGAAGATTCTTTGCATATTTCGGTGGATTGTCTTTATTGTTTTTTGCACTCCCATTCCTTTGGGCAAAACGTATTAATGTTGCATTGGGTGCGCTCATTATAGCTTGGTCATTTAGAAATTTCATGGTATTGTCTGCATGTCAAATGGGCGATTGCCCACAAAAACAATGGGCATTGTACGCCTGTATTATAATATCTTTCGGCATCTTAATAATGACCTTCTTGCCAAAAATAAAACTTCCGAAATTAGAAGAATAAGAAATAAAAAAAAGGCTCAGTTGTGAGCCTTTTTTTTATTTCGAATGTTTAAAGTTTATGCAATCTTTTTTAAAGCCTCTCCAATAATTCCTACTGCTTCTTTTATTTGAGCTTCCGTAATCACTAATGGTGGTGCGAATCTAATTTTATCTCCATGCGTTGGCTTTGCCAATAATCCTAAATCTCTCAGGTGTAAACAAAGTTCCCAAGAAACCTCAGGGTCTTTATGGTCAATTACAATTGCATTTAATAATCCACGGCCTCTTACTAATTTAATTAATGGAGAATTTAATTTCTCCAATTCTGATCTTAATAATTGTCCCATTACTTCAGCATTCTCAGCCATCTTTTCAGACTTTAATACTTCTAATGACTTCATAGCAACAGCGCAAGCCAAAGGATTGCCACCATAAGTGGAGCCGTGTTCACCTGGTTTAATTTGCATCATTACAATATCATCAGCTAATACTGCGGAAATTGGCAAAGTACCTCCACTTAATGCTTTTCCTAAAATTAAAATATCAGGTCTTACATTTTCATGATCACATGCCAACATTTTACCCGTTCTTGCTAAACCTGTTTGAATTTCATCTGCTATAAATAATACATTGTATTTAGTACATAAGTCACGAACACCTTTTAAATATCCATCATCAGGTAATACAACACCAGCTTCACCTTGAATAGGCTCCACCATAAATGCTGCAACGTTCGCATCTTTCAATTCATTTTCTAAAGCGGTTAAATCATTATATGGTACTAATCCAAATCCTGGCATATAAGGTCCAAATCCTTTAAAGCTACTTGGGTCGGTTGAAGATGAAATGGCAGCAAGCGTTCTTCCCCAAAAATTTCCTTCTGCAAAAATGATTCTTGCTTGATTCTCTGCAATTCCTTTTACATTATAACCCCATCTGCGCGCTAATTTAATTGCTGTCTCTCCACCTTCCACACCAGTATTCATTGGGAGTACTTTATCGTAACCAAAATACTTAGTGATGTATTCTTCGTATTTCCCTAGTAAGTCATTGTGAAAAGCGCGAGAAGTTAATGTCAATTTCGCTGCTTGTTCTTGTAATGTTTGTACAATTGCTGGATGGCAATGGCCTTGATTTACTGCAGAATATCCGCTTAAGAAATCATAGTATCTTTTCCCATCTACATCATATAAAAATACGCCTTCTCCTTTTTCTAATACTACAGGAATTGGGTGATAGTTATGGGCTCCAAATTTATCTTCTAGTTCCAAATACTTTAAAGCATTGGCACTAACATCGTGGTTATTTGTCATCTTGTTAAATTAATAATTATGTAAAAAAGAGAGTAAGCTCCAAACTTCTGACAATGCAGAAACTGGAACAGAATAAGAGGAGGGTGGTTCAATTACCCCAAGGGATGATTGAGTAAATCTAAGTTCAAAATAAGTATATGCTCCTTGTTCATGGAACTAAGTTAAGTTTTTCTCTTTAAATTCCCATATTTTGGACTTACATTCGCAAAAACAAATTCGTTTGAAACCATTAGTATCCATCGTTATTCTTAATTACAACGGGGTAAAATATTTGAAAGAATTTTTACCGTCTGTGTTAGCGACGCAGTATGAAAACTACGAAGTGGTAGTTGCTGATAATGGATCAACAGACAATTCAATTGCTTTATTACAATCTGATTTTCCAACTGTTAAAATAATTACTTCTGCAACTAATGAAGGTTTTGCAGGAGGCTACAATTGGGCATTAAAAAGAATTCAAGCAGACTATTACGTTTTATTGAATTCAGATGTTTCCGTTACACCTAATTGGATTGAGCCCATGGTAAATGTATTGGAAGCGAATCCATTGAATGCCGCATGCCAGCCTAAATTACTTTCTTTTAAAGAACCAACTACTTTTGAATATGCTGGTGCGGCAGGAGGTTGGATTGACGCACTTGGTTATCCGTTTTCAAGAGGCAGGGTATTTGATATATGCGAAAAAGACCAAAAACAATATCAAGATATTGCTCCAATTTTTTGGGCATCTGGAGCTGCTATGATGATCAGGGCTTCGGTGTTTCATGAACTTAATGGGTTTGATGATCAGTTTTTTGCACATCAGGAAGAAATTGATCTTTGTTGGAGAATGCATTTAGCTGGATATAAGGCTTTTTGCTGCCCTCAGGCAGTTGTTTATCATGTTGGGGCTGGCACTTTGCCAAGAGGAGGTCGTAAAGTGTTTCTTAACTTTAGAAACAACTTAGTGATGATGTGTAAGAACCTTCCATTGAGGGAACTTGTATGGAAATTGCCGGTTAGATTTGGATTAGATGCTATTTCGGCTTGGAAGGGCTTATTAAGCGGGGATGGATACTTTTTTACTGCTATTGTTAAAGCTCATTTTGCTTTGTTTGCCTTTGCATTAAAAGGAAAGATTCATAGATCAAAGCATCCAAAAGGGCTCAGTACTATCGACGGTGTATACGCTGGATCCTTGGTTTTCCAGTATTTTGTGAAAAAGAAGCATTATTTTAATAAAATTATTAGCTAACTGGTTCTTTATTAAGAAGTAGTTGCTATTTTTGCGACCGTAATTACACACATATGTCACAAGATTTAAATCAACCAGAAGCTTCTAAAGATATCAACTCAAATTGGGTGACTTCTTCTAGATTCTTATTCTACGTATCTGTATTTGCTATATTGTCATTGGTTTTAGGCAACTGCACAAAAATTTTTAGCAGTGGTTTTGTAAAGACTACTCCAGATGTGCAAACTAGCTCTCAATACAAGCCAGAATATAAATAGAAAAAAATTTTGCTGGAGTGCTTTGAATCCTTATTTTTGCACTCCTAAAAATAGTTCTTATACAAGCGAAAGTAGCTCATTTGGTAGAGCACGACCTTGCCAAGGTCGGGGTGGCCGGTTCGAGCCCGGTCTTTCGCTCCAAAATCCCGAATTTCGGTTCGGGATTTTTTTTAAGTCTTTAAATAGACGCCCTGGTGGTGGAACTGGTAGACACGCAGGACTTAAAATCCTGTGGGCC
>CANFLP010000112.1 GCA_947447835.1 Bacteroidota bacterium | reverse complement strand
CTCTAGAATATAGTCTTTTGTGAAATCTAATTGCTCCATGGTTACATACATTAAAATATTAATGTTTATTTTTGCTTAAATTAGATATTAATACTCAAAAAGTCAAAATATGTGTGGAATTGTAGGATATATAGGTCATAGAGAAGCTTACCCAATTGTATTAAAAGGATTAAAGCGTTTAGAATATCGTGGATATGATAGCACTGGTGTAGCTATTATTCAAGATGGTGATTTACAGGTACACAAGAAAAAAGGTAGGGTTTCAGAATTAGAAGAAGCTGTTGTTGGAAAAAACATGCATTCTAATATATGTATTGGTCATACGCGTTGGGCTACCCATGGCGAACCATCTGACCGAAATGCGCATCCGCATTTATCTAACAATGGCCGTTTAGCCATGTTGCATAATGGTATTATTGAAAACTATGCACAAATCAAACAAGAATTAACTAGCAAAGGATATACTTTTAAAAGTGATACGGACACCGAAGTATTATTAAACTTTATACAAGACATTCAGGACAATAATAAAAGCACTTTAGAAGAAGCACTGCGAATTGCATTAAAAAGAATTGTAGGTGCATATTGTATTTTATTAATTGATCAAGATGATCCTGAAACAATCATTGCTGCAAGAAAAGGAAGTCCATTGGTAATTGGTATTGGCAAAGGCGAACATTTTTTAGCAAGCGATGCCTCTCCTATTATTGAATACACCAAGGAAGTGGTTTACGTTAATGATTATGAAATTGCAATTGTAAAAGCAGACGAATTAATCTTAAAGAATTTAGGTAACGAAAAGCAAACTCCCTTTATCCAAAAATTAGATATGGAATTAGCTGCTATCGAAAAAGGCGGTTATGACCATTTCATGTTAAAGGAAATATTTGAACAACCAGATACGATATTTGACTGTTTAAGAGGTCGTTTATTACATGAGCAACAACAAATTGTAATGGCTGGTGTGGATAATCATATAGAAGCATTAACAAAAGCATCTCGTATTATGATTGTGGCTTGTGGAACTAGCTGGCATGCTGGATTGGTAGCAGAGTATATGATTGAAGAATTATGTCGTATTCCTGTTGAAGTTGAGTACGCATCTGAATTTAGATACCGTAATCCTGTGATTCATCCAGGTGATGTGATTATTGCTATTTCTCAAAGTGGTGAAACTGCCGATACATTAGTTGCCTTAGAAAGTGCAAAAGAAAAAGGGGCATTCATATTTGGTGTAGTAAACGCAGTGGGAAGTAGTATTGCGCGTTTATCGCACGCAGGCGCCTACACACACGCGGGACCAGAAATTGGTGTTGCAAGTACTAAGGCGTTCACTGGTCAGTTAGCTGTGTTAAGTATGATGGCATTAAAGATGGCAAAAGCAAAAGGAAGCATTAGTGACGAACGTTACACTTTCTTATTGAATGAATTAGCATCGGTACCGGAAAAAGTAAAAGAAATTTTAGCTGACACAAGTGTAATAGAAAGAATTGCTCAACAATATAAAGGCGCAAGCGACTTTTTATATTTAGGTCGTGGGTATAATTTCCCAATTGCATTAGAAGGTGCATTGAAATTAAAAGAGATTACCTATATCCACGCTGAAGGATATCCAGCAGCCGAAATGAAGCATGGTCCTATCGCATTAGTAGACGAAAATTTACCAGTGGTATTTGTTGCAACCAAAGATATGTACTATGAAAAAGTAGTCTCTAATATTCAAGAAATTAAAGCAAGAAAAGGGCAGGTAATTGCTGTAGCGACAATGGGTGATACGGTATTGCCAACCATGTCTGATAACATTATGTTTGTTCCAGATATTGACGAAGTAATTGCGCCACTATTGAGTGTAATTCCTTTACAGTTACTAAGTTACTACGTTGGTGTTAATAAAGGCATTGATGTAGACAAACCAAGAAACTTGGCTAAGTCGGTAACGGTGGAATAGATTAATGTAAAAAACACTTACATTTAAGGATGATTGCATTTATTAAGTCGTTTAAATATACAACTCCATTTGTATTGTTTATTCTAAGCTACCTAGCTTTTAATAACACTGGCATTTTGTGCTGGGTTCCATTATTATATGTATTTTTCTTTATCCCAATATTGGAATTGTTTATTGCTCCAAACCCAAGAAATCTTGATGCTATTGAGGAGCAGTTAGCAAAATCCAATAAATTATACGATGTCATTATTTGGATGACCGTTCCTTTGCAATATTTACTACTATTTGTATTTCTTGTAAACTTTAAACAAGATTTATCAGTGGCTGATATCGCAGGTCGTATTGTTGCAATGGGACTATTATGCGGGACATTCGGCATAAATGCAGCACACGAATTAGGGCATAGAACAAATATATTTGAACAACTTTTAGCAAAGCTATTATTGCTAACAAGTTTATACATGCACTTTTTTATTGAGCATAATAAGGGACACCATAAAAATGTAGCAACCCCCAATGACCCAAGTACTGCCAAGTACAAACAAAACGTATACGCATTTTGGATGCAAACTTTTATAGGCACCTATATGAGTGCATGGGAAATTGCAGTTGAGGAAGCAGAAAAGAAAAAAAGAATATTGCCTCAATTAAATAACGAAATGTTTTTGTTTCAACTTATTCAATTATTATTTATAAGCATCATCATCTATTTCTTTGGATTTACTATTATGCTTTATTTTGTTGCAGCTTCAATTATGGGTGCTACCTTGCTTGAGACAGTAAACTATATCGAGCATTATGGACTTTCGCGCGAAAAAGGAGTTGGTGAATTATATGAAAGGGTAAAACCACACCATAGTTGGAATAGTAACCATGTAATAGGTCGTTTAATGTTATTTGAATTAAGCCGTCATAGTGATCATCATTACCTTGCATCACGCAAATACCAGATTCTAAGAAATATGGAAGAAGCTCCACAAATGCCAACCGGATACCCAGGAATGATTGTATTGTCGTTATTACCTCCTATTTGGTTTTCCATAATGCATAAGCAAATGAAGAAGTATTCGTTGCAATAAAATTTAAAAAACATATAAGAATCCTTACATTTACTAAAATAAAGTAAAATGAAAAGGATAGCTATTGCATTTGCGTTAACAGTCGGTTTATTTGCATGTAAACAAGGAAATAAAACTAACGAAGACAGTTCAAAGTTTGGTGCATTTTTAGAAACCTATTATCAGGACCAACTAAAACTTAGTCCATTACAAGCAACAGTTGTTGGCGATGAAAGATACAATGACTTATTACCCAATGACGGATCAGTAGCTGTTATAGCCGAATGGGAAAAATTCAATACACGTTATTTAGATAGCTTAAAGAATTACGATCGTGCTTCATTAAGTGCGAACGATCAATTATCATTTGATAATTTAAAATACCAATTAGAAATAAATTTAGAAGGTGATAAATACCATTTTGAATACCTGCCTTTTAATCAATTTGAAGCCCTACCATTTACCATTGGTCAGTTGGGCTCTGGCACAGGTGCACAACCTTTTAAAACTGTTAAAAATTACGAGGATTGGTTAAAAAGAGTAGCTGCATTTTCAATTTGGGCTGACACTGCGATTGGTAATTTTAAAAAAGGTATTACAGCTGGAATAGTTTTACCTAAAATATTAGTGGAAAAAATGATTCCTCAAATGCAAAGTATGATTGTGACTGATCCTAAGAAAAGTTTATTCTACGGTCCTATCGATCTAATGCCTAAGACATTCTCTGCAGCAGACAAGGAAAGACTTACAAAGGAATATGCAAATTCTATATTAACAGTAATTGTTCCAACTTATAAAAAATTAGGCGACTTTCTACAAAACGAATACTTACCAAAAACAAGAACCACATCAGGCTTTTCTTCTATGCCTGGAGGTTCCGAAATGTATGCTTTCGAAGTAAAAGTAAATACCACTACCAATAAAACGCCAGAGGAAATTTATCAAACCGGTTTAAGTGAGGTTGCAAGAATTAGAAAAGCAATGGATAGCATCAAAAATGTAGTTGGTTTTAAAGGAGATTTAAAGGCGTTTTTTGAATACATGAAAGAGGATAAAAAGTTTATGCCATATCATGAGCCTAAGGAAGTGATTGCTGCATTTGAAGAAATTCATCAGCGTATGCAACCCAACTTAAAAAAGATGTTTTTACATGAGCCTAAAACTCCTTTTGAAGTAAGACAAACCGAAGCGTTTAGAGCGGCTTCAGCAAGTGCTGAATACAATTCAGGTTCATTAGAAGCTAAGAGAGCGGGTATTTTTTATGTACCTATTTTAGACGCTACAAAATTTAATACTACCTCTGGAATGGAGTCCTTGTTTTTACATGAAGCTATCCCAGGTCATCACTATCAAATTTCTTTGACACAGGAAAACACACAATTGCCAAAGTTCAGACGATACGGTGGTCACAATGCATACGTAGAAGGTTGGGCTTTATATTGCGAGTCCTTAGGTAAGGAATTAGGATTGTACACAGACCCTTATCAATACATGGGGGCATTGGGAGATGAAATTCACCGTGCTATTCGTTTAGTTGTTGACGTTGCTATTCATTCCAAAAACATGAGTAGAGAGGAAGCCATTAAATACATGATGGACAATGAAGCAATTAGCGAACAAGGTGCTACTGCCGAAATTGAAAGATATATGGCAATACCTGGTCAAGCATTAGGTTATAAAACAGGTGCTATGAAAATTGCATCATTAAGAAAAAAATACGAAGCATCACTTGGAACTAAATTTAATATAGCTGAGTTCCATAACGAAGTTTTAAAAGACGGTTCATTACCATTAGCAGTTTTTGAAGCTAAAATGGATAATTGGGCTGCAAGTAAAAACTAATTAAGTCCTACATGGAAATAGATGAAATAAGAGAATATGCACTCTCTCTGCCCGAGGCAGAGGAGTGCTTTCCTTTTGGAGAAGACAATTTAGTACTCAAAACCAAAGGAAAGATATTTATCATTTT
>CANFLP010000111.1 GCA_947447835.1 Bacteroidota bacterium | reverse complement strand
TAGATACCAGGATAGTCATCATCATGAGTCCATGGATCAGGAATATATGCACTGTTCTTAGCCCAGTCAGAATATTGGAATTTCTCTGTAGTGTTTTTACCAGTACGAGAGTTATTCATAATACCTAAACGGTTGTAGAACTGTAACCATGGCAATGCACGGTATGTAACATCAAAGTTTCCAGAGAAGTTAGCATCCTTATATCTTGCACGGCTAATATCCTTATTAAAATAAGGGTTATTATAATAGTCATTGAAATAACCATTTGGATTTGCAAATGGATTAGTTCTCCAATTTCTGAAGCTTGGTAAATCAATATGGCTAGCAGTATTGATTACGTCATTTTGGAAATCAGAAGTTGTTCTATCGTAAGCAATTTGAGTGTAAGCGGCGTTAAAAGTAGTTGTTACTTTACCGTACTCTTTAGTTGATTTAACACGAACACCAGTTCTATCACTTAAATCACCTGGTACAATACCATTGATTTTTTGATTTTCAACTGATAAATAATAGCTACCTGTTTCGTCTCCACCTTGGAAGCTAGCTTGGTTGTTTGTAGAAACACCAATATCGTAAGCATTAATACGAGCACCAGGAACGTTAGAATATGGTATAACCAATTTACTACCGTCAGCTAATACACGACCTGCAATACGCATGCTACCGTCAAACTTATCACCATATTGTTGGTTTTCGTAAGGACGCCAGTTTTGAGTAGAACGGTAAACGGGATCAGCGTTGTAACCAGCTTGTCCATAAACATATGGATAATACTGAGAACCTGAACCGTATTCGTTTTGGAATGAAGGCATGAAATTGATTTGCTCAAAATTCGTTGTATTAGAATATTGAACTTTTAATTTGCCTTTAGTACCTTGTTTAGTTGTGATAACCAACGCACCGTTTACACCCGCAGAACCATACAAAGTAGCCGCTTGACCACCTTTTAATACAGACACGTTTTCAACGTCGTTAGGATTGATTAATGCAAGAGCAGTTGCAGTAGTTTGCATACCGTCAATTACAACTAATGCTTCGTTATTACCAGTTAATGAACGGTAACCACGTAATACCACTTTCACTGAAGGGTCAACGCTGTTATTTACAGTGTACACTGCTAAACCAGAAACCTTACCCGCTAAGGCTTGAGTTAATTGAGGAGAGTGCGCAACTGCGATTTCATCAGCTGATACTTTTGCATAAGAGTATCCAATCTCTTTAGATTTTTTACGGATACCTTGAGCGGTAACAACTACATTATCAAGATCTTCCACTTGATGATTCAAAACTACGCTAACTGAAGTAGCACTTGCTTTCACTTCAGAAGAAGCGAAACCAGTTGCACTTACTAACAAACTTGCGTTTGCAGCAGCATTAATTTTGAAGTTACCTTTTTCATCAGCTACTACCGCTGATGTCTGACCCTTTACTTTAACTGTAGCATAAGGTACTGCTGTTCCTTTTTCGTCTTTCACCGAACCGGTTACTGAACGTACTTGGGCACTAGCTGTTACAAATACTAACACAGCTAAGAAGAGTGAGGTTACAATTTTCTTCATTTGCTTTTGTTTTACTTAAGTAGCTAAATTATGAAAAAAATCGAAGTAATGTTAACATTTAGTTAATGGAAAATTAGAAAATAGTAAAGTTTTTTAACAGTTGGAGATAATAGCACTCTTTTACATTTAATTACAAATTAATCATTTAAATATATATGCTATATTTCTATAAATTTTATAGACTATTAGCCTATTTTTGGTGTCAAAAACTACGAAAAAGGGCAACATTTGTAAAAATGTTGCCCTTTAAAATAAAAATTTAGGAAAAAGTATAGTTTAACTTCCTCTAGATCCTCCGGTTTTAATTGGTTTTTTATTCGCCCCACCACTTGATTTGGTGTTTGCTTTGGCGATAAATTTTGAACTACCCCCTGCTTGAGGTGTTGTCTTTGTTGTAGCAGCTGCTTTTTTATCAGCTACTTTTTTATTAATTGCAAATCCCATAGTTATTAGATTATGATATAAATGTAAATGAATTTCACAGCATTACAAAACCAATTTCAATATGTACATACCACGATACTCAGGTTTCATTAACACAAAAACATCATCAGGTAATTGAAATGTTGCTACCATCTCAAAACCATTTTTCAAATAAAATGATAATGCATTTTTTGCACTATCCATTGCTTTTAAAACCAATTCTTTTTTTTGATATTGCTTAGCTAAGCTAATTACAAATTGCATGAGTTGTGTTCCTACTCCTTTTTGAATGCATGAGGAGTGTATATAAATTCGCTCAAGTTCCATTGTTGAATTTGTATCAAACCTTTTTGAATTTGTATTGACATTGATTTTCAAATACCCAATAGCTGCCCCCTCTAAGTAGGCGATATAATGCAAGTTGTTTGCATCCTTAAGTTCTGATTCTATTTTTTCTACAGGATAAGCGTATTCATTAATATACCAATCAATACCACCAGGCTCCCATAAGTAAGGATAATGTGGGATATAAATTTGCTTGGCAAGATCGCTTAAAGTTTGTGCTTGCGAAGCATCTATTTGTACAATTTTTAATGCGTCATTCATGAGTGCGCAAAACTAAAGTTTTATTGAACTCATACCACCATCAACATGTAAAATTTGGCCAGTAATCCAGCTTGATTTTTGAGATAATAAAAAACAAGCCATTTCGGACATATCCTCAACAGTTCCAACCCTCTTTAATGGATGTCTTAGTGCATTGGCTTCTACTTTTTGTTCACTATTTAGTAAACTAGCAGCTAATGGAGTATCAGTTAGTGATGGAGCGATACAATTTACTCTAATGGTTGGCGCCAACTCTGCTGACAACGCTTTTGTTAATCCTTCAATTGCCCCTTTTGATACAGCTACCTGTGTGTGAAAATTTAAACCTAGTTGCACTGCCACAGTCGAAAATAAAATAATAGAAGCATTACCAGCATTTTTTAAAGCAGGCAAAGCGGATTGTATTGTTTTTATAGCACCCCCTACTTGTAAACTAAAATCATTTACAAAATCGACAGCTTGTATACGCGCAAATGGACGCAAACTAATTGCACCAGGGCAATAAACCAGACCGTCTAAACTTTCAGGCAAGAAATTTAATTGTAATTGGTCATCCAACACGTTTAAGTGTTGGGGGATGATATTTTCATTGTATTTCTCAATGGGATGTGTATTAAAAGTTGCATACACTTTATGTCCTTCATTTATTAACTGTGCAGCAATCGCTTTTCCAATTCCAGAAGAAGCTCCTACTACTAAAAAATTACCCATAGTGTTACGTTTATTAAGACAATAACAAACAAAGTACTAAAATGTTCAAATGTAAATTAGAAACAAAAATGCTTGATGAAAGCTAAACGCGCATTGAAAGCTAGCTATTCAATGCGCAGCTATACTAAAAGCAAACCTGCTTTATATAAATTGGTGATAGGTTTGTTATCCCAGAATAATTCGAACCCTTCAAATCCTGCTGTTGTATAACTTAATTTGATATCGGCATAACTCATGCCATTGCCATTTGCAATATTTATTTGATCCAACAATTGCACAAACCAGGCTCCTTTGAATGGATCTAAACTTATAGACATTTCATTCTTTGAAGTTTGAAAAGACAATGACATTTCTTCCCATTTATTTCCCTTCTTAGACTTTTGAACGATGCTCGTTTTTGGTATAATACCCAGCCAAATTGCTTTGTAATTATTAGAAGCCGCATACTCCGGATCTTCAATTGCTTTTTGAATATAACCAGGTGCAATGGTTGTTTGAGGAATTTTAAAATCAAACCATTTTTGCAATGGTAATTCAAAACATGCGCCATGCATATAATTGATGAGTGCCTTTTTTAAACCGAATCCGAAAATTTCGTGATTAGCTCCAGTTGGATCTGTATGTTGAATATCGTTGTTTGCAAAAGTCCCAATTTCCTCGGTTACTTTTTTAACCATATATTTTTCTGGCTCTAAACCAACAGGACTATGTGCAGTCATGGTAAACAAATGCCAAAAAGCAGATTGCAGAACACCAGTTTCAAATAACTGCCTCACCATTTCTAATGCGTCCACAGTTTCTTGTACGGTTTGTGTCGGAAATCCATACATTAAGTAAGCATGCACCATTATTCCTGCTTCGGTAAAATGTTTGCTCACTTTTGCTACCTGCGCAACGGTAATGCCCTTATTAATTAATTCCAATAATCTATCTGATGCCACTTCTAAACCACCACTAACAGCAATGCATCCTGATGCCTTTAACAATTGACATAGGTCGCGTGTAAAGCTTTTTTCAAATCGCACATTGGCCCACCAACTCACTACTAATTTTCGTTTAATTATTTCAATTGCAACTGCTTTCATTAAAGATGGCGGCGCTGCTTCATCTACAAAATGAAATCCATTCTCGCCTGTCTTTTCAACTAACTCCTCCATCCTGTCCACTATTAAGGAAGCAGCAATAGGTTCATATGTTTTTATATAATCTAAAGAAATATCACAAAAAGTACATTTACCCCAATAGCAACCATGTGCCATGGTTAATTTATTCCAACGCCCGTCACTCCACAAACTATGCATTGGATTAATCACTTCAATTGCTGAAATATATTTATCCAACCAAAGTCCTTCGTAGTCGGGCGTACCCACCTGAGATTGCTTGTAATCGGCACAACTACTTCCATTGTTAATGTATGTAACAACCCCATTGAGTAAAGTAAAACAACGTTTTAATTCGTGTAGTTCAATTTTGCCGTCAATATGATTAATTAATAATTCCAAAGGTGCTTCGCCATCGTCCAACGTTATAAAATCATAAAATTCAAAAACCCTTGGATCGCTAACTGATCTTAATTCAGTATTAGCAAAACCTCCGCCCATTGCCACTTTGATATGAGGATAATTTTGTTTTATCCACTGACCACATCTTAATGAGGTATATAAATTTCCAGGGAATGGAACAGATAAACAAACGAGCTTAGGTTGTATTTTTTTAATGTGTGCTGCAAATATCTTTATTAAAATTTCATCCAAATAAGTATAAGGTAGTTGCAGTGCATTGTATATTTCGTCAAAGGAATTAGCTGAACGACCTAAGCTTTCGGCATAACGACTAAATCCAAAATGAGGATCAATATTTTCTTTAATCAAATCGCTCAAGTCTTCTAAATACATAGTTGCGATATGCTTAGCCATATCCAATTT
>CANFLP010000110.1 GCA_947447835.1 Bacteroidota bacterium | reverse complement strand
TCCTCGTGTTACTGAATTATTCGAAGCACGTAATCCAGGTAACCCTGCGATTGTTTGTGAGATTGATGGTATCGTAGCATTTGGTAATATCAAACGTGGTAATAGAGAGATCATTGTTGAGTCAAAAGATGGTATGGTGAAGAAGTACCTTGTTCCATTAACACGTCAAATCTTGGTTCAAGATAGTGACTTCGTTAAAGCAGGTAGTCCATTATCAGACGGTCAAATTGCTCCAGCAGATATCTTATCTATCAGAGGTCCATATGCGGTTCAAGAATACGTTGTAAATGAAATCCAAGAGGTTTACCGTTTACAGGGTGTAAAAATAAATGACAAGCATATTGAAGTGATTGTTCGTCAAATGATGAAGAAAGTTGAAATCGTAGATGCTGGTGATACCAAATTCTTAGAAGAAGACTTAGAAGATCGCTTTGACTTTATTGAAGAGAATGACAGAATCTATGATAAGAAAGTAGTTACTGATGCTGGTGAAAGTGCTAAATTTAAACCAGGACAAATTGTTACTGTTCGTGAATTAAGAGAAGAAAATTCTATCTTAAGACGTAATGACAATAAAGTAGTTGAAGTGCGCGATGCGAAACCAGCTACAGCTCGTCCAGTATTATTAGGTATTACAAAAGCTTCATTGGGTGTACAAAGCTGGATTTCAGCTGCGTCATTCCAAGAGACTACTAAAGTATTAAGCCAAGCCGCAATTCAAGGTAAGGTAGATATGATGTTAGGCTTGAAAGAGAATGTTATCACAGGTCATTTAATCCCTGCAGGTACCGGTCAAAAACAATTTGAGAAATTGATCGTAGGAAGCAAGGAAGAGTATGAAGTGTTGGCAACAACTCGTGAAGCAATGAGCTTTGACGAAGAAGAATAATACACATTAGTATAAAATGTTAAAAAGCAGGAAGTAGCAATATTTCCTGCTTTTTTTATGCATATTTTATTCGTTACATTTAGTTTTTTACTTATTTTTATAGAGTAGCGAGCTTAAACACGCTAACCTTTTTAATAAATAATTATTTCAAATGAAATCTACTTCTTGGATTGTGAATGGGGTATTGGCAGTAGCAGTTATTGTGCTGTATATTTTACATTTTAGTGGAGATAATACTCCAATTAAATCTGCTGCACTTGCTAGTGGAAATGTTAAGATTGCTTATTTTGAAATTGACTCTATTCAAAATAATTATGAATTTTTTAAAGAAGTTAAATCTGCATTACAAGTTAAAGATATGGAGAATGCGAAGCAGTTGACTGCATTGAAAAATGCATACATTGCTAAGTATCAAGAGCTGCAAAAAAATGGCCAGTATTTATCTCAGGCTGAAGTAGGTAGTCGTCAACAAGAATTAGTACAAGCCGAAAAAAATTACACTAATAAAGAGCAACAACTTTCACAAGAATTACAAGAGGAAAGTTTTAAACGCTTACAAGAAGTGAAAAAGAAAATCGAAGTGTATTTAGCAAACTATAATAAGAACAAACAGTTTGCATATATCTTTTCAAGCAATCCAGACTTAATGTACTATAAGGATACTGCATATGATATCACGGCAGATATCATAAAGGGGCTTAATCAAGAGTTTCAACCCAAAAAATAATACTTAAAAATCCCGTTTTTATAACGGGATTTTTTTTAACTTAAAGTTTCTATAAATAAACAGATCAAATATGTCAACTACAGAAAATACAGGATTCAAACCAACCTTAAGTGCCTTTGATGCAACTATGATTGTTGCAGGGAGTATGATAGGCTCAGGGATATTCATTGTAAGTGCAGATATTACCCGAAATGTGGGCTCTGCCGGTTGGTTAGTGGCAGTTTGGCTATTAACGGGCTTTATGACGCTTACTGCTGCCTTAAGTTACGGCGAGCTAAGTGCAATGTTCCCAAAAGCGGGAGGCCAGTATGTGTATTTAAAAGAGTCTTACAATCCATTATTGGGTTTTTTATACGGGTGGAGCTTTTTTTCTGTCATTCAAACGGGAACCATTGCAGCGGTAGGGGTAGCATTTAGCAAGTTTGCTGGATACTTTTTTCCTGCATTGGAAATGACTGACGCGAATATTCTTTTACATATTGGTTTCTTAAAAGTATACCCCGCACAATTAGTTTCCATTGCTATTATTGTATTGCTAACTTATATTAATACCAAGGGAGTGCAAGGGGGCAAATTAATTCAGACCACATTTACAGTAACAAAATTGGCATCTCTTTTTGGCTTGATTGGTTTTGGATTTTTATTAGCATCAAAGTCAAGCATTTGGAATGCGAATTGGGAACATGCGTGGGATATGAAAAGTATTGCGACCGATGGTAGTACAACACCCATTTTTGGCGTTGCTATATTAGGTGCTATTGCTGCAAGTATGGTGGGTTCTATTTTTAGTAGTGATGCATGGAATAACGTAACATTTATTGCGGGTGAAATAAAAAACCCAAAACGAAATATTGGATTGAGTTTATTTTTAGGAACATTAATTGTAACTGTAATTTATATATCTGCTAATCTTATGTACTTGAGTGTACTTCCATTAAATGAAATTGCTAATGCACCTGCGGACAGAGTAGCGGTTGCAGCATCACATGTCATTTTTGGAAATATCGGTACTTACGTAATTGCAGTGATGATAATGATTTCAACATTTGGCTGTAATAATGGATTAATCTTGGCTGGTGCAAGGGTTTATTATACAATGGCACAGGATGGATTGTTCTTCAAAAAAGCAGGCATCCTTAATAAAAATGCTGTACCATCTTGGGCATTATGGGCACAATGTGTTGTGGCTGGTTTGCTTTGTCTTAGTGGCAAATATGGCGACTTACTCGACATGGTTTCATTCATTGTGGTTATATTTTATATCCTAACTATTATAGGCATCTTTATTTTACGTAAAAAACGTCCCGAAATAGAGCGTCCGTATAAAGCATTTGGCTACCCAATTTTACCGGCTATTTATATTTTAATGGGTACTGCCTTTTGTGTTTTATTAATCATTTACAAGCCTAATTTTACATGGCCAGGTTTAATAATCACACTCATTGGTATACCTTTGTATTATATCGCATTGCGTAATCAAAAATCAGCAGCGTAGTTATGATGGATCAAAAAGCACTTGATGAATTATTTGGATCATTTAATCAAACCAAAATTGGAGTGGTTGGTGATATTATGCTTGATACTTATTGGTGGGGTTCGGTAGACAGAATTTCGCCAGAAGCTCCAGTGCCAATTGTGTCTCTACAAAAGAAAGAAACAAGGGTAGGTGGTGCTGCGAATGTTGCTTTAAATCTAAGTGCACTGGGAGCACCTACAACACTATTTGCTGTGGTTGGTAATGATGCAGAAGGAAAAGAGTTAGACAGCTTGTTAAAAGCAGAAGGGATCAAGACGGAATATATTTATGAAAGTAGTGAACGCGTAACTACTAATAAAGTGCGTATTATGGGACGTAATCAACAAATGATGCGATTAGACCATGAACATACTAATGATATTAGTCAAAACGAATCTGAAAAATTATTGGCTAATTTTTATAAATACGTAGATACTGAAAAACCAAGCTTGGTTATTTTAGAAGACTATAATAAGGGGGTGCTTACAAAGCATGTAATAACTTCGGTTATAGACTATTGTAAACAAAAAGGAATTCCAACTGCGGTGGACCCTAAGCATAAAAACTTTTTGGCTTATAAAGGCTGTACTATTTTTAAACCTAATTTGAAAGAAGTAAAAGAAGGGTTAAAAATCGAAATACCCTCTGTGAGTTTAGATAATTTAAACAAAGTTCATGCTGCATTAAAAGAAAACTTACAACACGAGATTTCTTTTATAACCTTATCAGAACATGGCGTGTATTTTGGAGCAACAGTTGAACAAAAATTAATCCCAACGCATATTCGCAATATTGCAGATGTGAGTGGGGCAGGGGATACTGTAATTGCAGTAGCTAGTTTAACTTATGCTAGCACAAAAGATATGGAACTAGCTGCGGAATTGGCAAATATTGCAGGTGGTTTGGTATGCGAACTAGTAGGAACAGCGCCTATTAATAAAGTGCATTTGCAAGAAGAAGTAAAGAAACTATTAGTTAAGTAATAGTTCTTGGATAAATTATGTAAGTACTATGTTGCTTGCATTATAAATTAAGAAGACATAAACAAGAATGTAAATTCTATTAATTCAATTATATGCATTCAAAAAAAATAGCAATCATTGTTGCAGGCGGAACAGGTCAAAGAATGGGGTCGGTGGTGCCTAAACAGTTTTTAGAAATTCAAGGCAAACCCGTTTTGTTGCATACTATTGATCAATTTGTTGCAGCATTTTCGGACATTCAATTAGTGGTAGTTTTACCAGACGGCTATATTCAAGAAGGGAAGGACTTGCTTGCAAAATATGGGTTTACAAAAAATATTGTTTTTGTAGCAGGAGGTGAAACTCGTTTTCAGTCTGTTAAAAATGGGTTGGCACAAGTAAAGGAATCTTCAATTGTTTTTGTACACGATGCAGTAAGGTGTTTACTTACACCAGCATTAATTCAAAGATGTTACCAGCAAGCATTGGAGAAAGGTTCAGCGATACCTGCAGTGAGTTCTACCGACACAGTGCGTTTAATGAAAGGGGATACGCATGAATTATTTGATAGAGAAAATGTCATGTTAATCCAAACCCCTCAAACTTTTCAATCTGAGATATTATTAGATGCATTTAATCAAACATTTGAACCCTCTTTTACCGATGAAGCCAATGTGCTAGAAGCAAGTGGGAAGCCAGTTTTTTTGGTAGATGGAGAATTTGAAAATATCAAAATCACAAGACCATTAGATTTAGCTATTGCAGAGTATATTTTAGCAAAGCGATTCGCTTAACAATTATTAGTAATAGCAAAACTTGTAAAGAGGGTATTCACTTCTAATACTAGATCTAAATATACGATCGTTTTATATTATTAGTCCTCGTCAAAGTCTAAAGCATATTCTGAACCATCTTCTTTAATGGGTTTAGGTTCTACTTCAGGTGCTTGTCTTAATACAGAAGTACTCTTATTAATTTTATCTAGAATTTGATGCGCTACTTCCATGGCAAGGTATCCATCAATCTCACTAACTACAGTAGGCTCGTCATTCATAATAGCATTCACGAAACTTGTAAGTTCAGCTTTAATAGCATTGCCATCTTCAATTACTGGAGTCGAAATTGAAATAGTCTTTTTCCCTTGATGGGTATCAATATCAAAAGAGAAACTGTCTTCTTCGTCTGGTTGTTTTAACTTGATAATTTCAGTAGTTTTTTCTAAGAAGTC
>CANFLP010000109.1 GCA_947447835.1 Bacteroidota bacterium | reverse complement strand
TCTAAAAAAACGCCAGCGCCAAAAAATAAATCTTCTGTTTGTGTATTTTTAAAATAATGAACCAAATTCATTCCAGCCAAACTTCTACTCTGCAATCCTAACCCACCATCCCATTGATATTGTAAAAAGGATTCCCAATATAATTTCTTTCCAATATGTCGGTTATTTTTTAATTGAAATGTTCCAATATCTTGAATAGATTGTCCGCCATTACTAACATGATCTATTTTTGTATAAAGCGTTGTTGCATTATTTTTACCAATAAATGTAAAATCGCCTGAATAATACAAATCCACTAAACTTTTCTTTTGTTGATCCGTTGCAATGGCAAGTGAAATTTGACTTTGTATTTTTTTTGTTGAATCCATGCCCGATGTTTTATCGGTATTCAATACTTGCGTATAACCTGTTTGAAAAAGGAATAATACAAGAAGGGTACTAACGATATACTTAAGTTTCATTTGCATTGCTGAGAATATTAAAACCAGTATTATTCTAGTTTATTATAATAACGCTATTGTACGCTCGCTAGTATAATTAATCTATTTAGTTGATTACTAACAGATTTAATATATATGTAAGATATTGAAAATCAAGTAGTAGAAAGAATTATAAAAAATATGAATAAAAGTCTATAAAAATAGTAGACAATATAAAATATTATCCTATCTTTGTACTGTCATCAAGAATCCTTGAATGGGTGCCAACCGAGAGAGCTTAACTCCGCGGTGGTAAAATCGATGAGGACAAAGTCAAAATAAAAATTATGCAAGAAAAATTTACCTAAAATATATTGTCATGTGGCCGAGTGGAGAGGCAGGGGTCAGCAAAACCCTCAACGATGGTTCGATCCCATCTATGACAGCTGGAACAATCATAAGCAGGCAATCGTTAATTCGGGCGGTATTTCTATACTGCCCTTTTTTATTACATCTAATAAAAACTTAATAATAGCTTAATTACTATATAAAAAGGTTAAAACAAGTTCATGTTTATGTTTAAACATTTAATTTAACGATCTTTGTAAGGTTCCACACAATATAATTGTTTACGCTATGAGATTACTAATTGCAGCATTGTTTATAATTACGAGTTCTTTTGTAAGTATTGAGCCAGAATGGGGTCACAATTACAATGACGCTTTACAGTGGGCGCAAAAAGAACACAAATATATTCTTGTAAATTTTTCTGGTTCTGATTGGTGTGGTCCATGTATTAGATTGCATAAAGAAGTTTTTGTATTACAAGATTTTATTCAGCTTGCGAATACTAAATTGGTATTATTAAACGCAGATTTTCCTAGATATAAAAAAAATCAGCTTAGTGTTACTCAGCAAAAAATAAATGACGAAATAGCTGAAAAATATAATAACAAAGGTGTTTTCCCTTTAACAGTTTTATTGGATGAAAATGGAAAGCAAATTAAAAGCTGGGAAGGGTTTCCTTCTTCTCCCTCTGATTTTATTTATGATCTTCAACAAACTATTCAAGATAATCAAAAATAATGTCTGAATTAGCCCTATATAAAAGAGCAATGAAATTAATGGGCAATCACTTTGAAATAACAGTGGTGGCAGAAGACGAGTTATGGGCGAACGAGAAAATTGATGTAGGTGTTGAAGAAATAAAACGCATTGAAAAACTATTAACCACTTTTGCTACTGATAGTGAAACGAATTTAATAAATGCGAATGCAGGCATTGCTCCTGTAAAAGTTAGTGCAGAGGTGATTGCGCTCATTGAAAGGTCTTTGAGAATTTCATCGGTTACACAAGGTGCTTTTGATATTAGTTATGGTTCTGTTGATAAATCATTATGGAATTTTGATACAACAATGACTTCATTGCCATCGAATGAAATTGCTAAGCAAAGCGTTCGATTAATTAATTACAAGAATATTATTATAGATACAGCATCCTCCACAGTTTTTTTAAAAGAAATTGGAATGCGCATTGGCTTTGGTGGAATTGGAAAAGGGTATGCTGCAGAAAAAGCAAAATTAGTTATGCAGGCTGCAGGTGTAGAAAGCGGTGTGGTTAATGCATCTGGTGATTTAACAACCTGGGGTTTAATGCCCAATGGGGAGAAATGGACAATTGGTATAGTGCATCCAGAAATGGCTGAGAGTGTTTTTTCTTATATGAATGTAAGTGGACTCTCTGTTGCTACATCTGGTAACTATGAAAAGTTTATTGTAATTGACGGACAGAAATATTCACACACCATTAATCCAAAAACTGGCTTGCCCGTTACAGGAATCAAAAGTGTAACGATAGTTTCTACCAATGCAGAAGTAGCAGATGCAATGGCTACGCCAGTAATGATTATGGGTATTGAAGCGGGTTTACATATGATTAATCAAATTAAAGATATAGAGGCCATTGTTATTGACGATAACAATACTTTATATGCCTCAAAAAATATTTTGTTGACTAAATAATATAATAAAAATGATCACAAAAACTAGAACACTCTTTTCTGTACTATTTATTTTACTTTTTGCAAGCTCTTGCGAAACTGTAAAAGAGTATCAAAAAAACAGATTAAATGATGCAGAGATGGCTTTGTCTTCGAGAAGAGTTGAAAAAAACGAAATGAATTTCCAGTCCTATAAAGAGGGAGCAGCCGGTGCTAACGGAGGCAAAACAGGTGGAGGATGTGGTTGTAACTAAATTGATTAATTATTATAAGTATTGAATGAAAAAATTATCGCTTACACTGATAGGATTGTATTTATTGTTTTTGCATGGATTTTCGCAGGTCTCTCAACAATATGAAAATATATTTCAATCTAAACCTTTAAAATTAGAAGAAGTTAACTTGGTTACAAGTTATTATTCCCAGAATGGTTCGCACTCTGCGGTAACAGGTGGAGGCACTTCTTTATTGGGACTTGGGGTGAATGCAATTACCTTGCCAGGTTCAGAAAAATTGAATGATTTTTCAAATATGTTAGAGTTGAAATTAGTGGGATATGGAGAAACAGGAAATAGACATACTATTTTAGCAGGACTAGGAGTAGACCATCATACAGCAGCTTCTCAAAAATATATTACTGCAACAGGTGCATCTAATCCAAATGGTAATAGAGTTTATCCTTCTTTAAATTGGACAGTGGAAAATTTAGATAAAGGAACTGAAATAGGAATTGGAACCTATTATTCTCATGAGTATAACTACAAATCTTTTGCCTTGGATGGACATGTTGGATATAAGAATAAAACAGGTGGTGAGTTTGGAGCAAAAATTTCTGCTTATTTTGATCAGGTGGTTTTAATTTATCCTAAAGATGATTCTACAATGTACAAGACAGGAACTAATGGAGTTGTAAGTCCTTATGATCAATTTTTAATTACTACTAATGCAAGTAGAGGCGTTGTATACTCTTATGGTCCTAATACACAATCTTCTGAATCAGCTTCTTATCCAACTGCCTCAAGAAACACTTTTACTGCTTCATTATCTTATAGCCAAGTAATTAATAAAAGTGTGCAGATGTCTATTTTGTTTGATGCGGTTAAACAAGATGGCTATTTAAGTTTGCCTTTTCACCGCGTTATATTCAATAATCATTTGGAGCGTTATGAAAAGCAGCCAGATTCAAGAACAAAACTGCCTATCGGACTACGTTTGAACTATTTTGTGGGAGACAATATAATTGTAAGATCCTACTATAGATATTATACTGACGACTGGGGACTAACTTCTCATACAGCAAGTATCGAAGTGCCATATAAGGTCACACCCTTCTTCTCGATATCTCCATTTTATAGATATTACACACAAACTGCTACAAAGTACTTTGCTCCATTGTATCAACATAAAGTAGACGCAGCGGGCAATCCATTAGAAACTTACTATACTAGCAACTATGCTTCATCGGCTTTTAGTAGTAATTATTATGGGGTTGGAGTTAGAACTGCGCCTCCAGGAGGATTCAAGGACACTTATTTGGCTTCTTTGGAAGTGAGGTATGGTCATTATGTACAAACAACCGATTTAAACTCAAATGTTATTTCTTTACACTTTACGTTTAAATAGTAACTGATCGATAATTTCAAATAGGCGAACTGGTCATGACGAGTTCGCCTATTTTGTTTTAAATAAGTTCGTACATTTAAGATTATTAATTCATTATTTATATGCGCGTAATTACCCTATCATTAATTGGCAGTTTACTATTTTCTTTTTGTGTAAATGCTCAGTCTAATTTGACATCAGTACATAAATTGAATCCGAGTTCAGTTTATGAAATAAGCGTTTTTAGTAGCCCAATTATTTCACCTGAGGGGGATTGGGTTTTATATACAGTTTCAAAAGCAGATGAACAAAAGGATAAGAACATTTCTCAATTGTACATGATTAAGAAAGATGGAACTGAAACCGTTTCATTAAGCGAGCAAACAAAAGGGGTTTCAAATTACAACTGGAGTCCAGATGGAAAATACATTTCTTATTTAGCAGCAGGAAAAGAAGATAAAGAGGATGATCAATTGTTTTTAATGGATCGTCGAGGAGGAGAGCCTATTCAACTTACACATATTAAAGGGGAGCTTGCAGCTTATCATTGGTTGAAAGATGGAAGCAAATTAGTTTTTGAAATCAAAGACCCTAATTATGCAGATACAGCAAAAACTAAAATCAAACATCCGTATGAAATTGATCGTTATCATTTTAAAGCGGACGATGAAGGGTATTTAGACAATAGAAAAACGCATTTATATTTATTTGATGTTAAATCTAAAAAGCTGGATACTTTAACAAAGGGTATTAATAATGAAACTGAAGCAGAAATAAGTAATGATGGTAAATGGATTGCATATACGAGTAATGTGAGTGTAGATTTTGATCAAAATTCAAATACCGATATTTTTATACAACCCTTATTGGTAAACGCTAAGCCTGTACAATTAACTTTTTATAAAGGAGCTGATCACCACCCTATTTTTAATGCAGACAATTCAAAAATCGCTTTTTTAAGATCTAGTTCTGAAGATGCATATGACATGTATGATCTTCAGCAATTGGGTGTCATTGATATAAATACAAAAACAGATAAAATTATTTCAAAAAAACATGATCTTTCTTTTGATAATATCATGTGGGCTGTTGATGGCAAGAATATTCTTGCAACAGCCGAAGATGATCGCAAACAAAATGTGTTACAAATTAATGCTATAACTGGGGAGGTAAAACCAATCACCAATGAATTAGGTGTTTTTAATAGTTTACATATAAATGACAAAGGACAAATTGCGGCTTTGTTTAGCACGCCTAACAAACCCTTTGAAATATATTTAAATGAAGGAACTGGTTTTAAGCAGATTAGTCATGTGCAAGATAGTTTTGTGAATAGTATTCAAAAGGTATACGTGAAAGG
>CANFLP010000108.1 GCA_947447835.1 Bacteroidota bacterium | reverse complement strand
CTATTCATGATATCTTCTGATGACGCTAAGTCATCAATAGTTTCAAATAAAGGAACAATATCTACATTTGACAAATGCTCATCCCATCCACACAATCTAAATAGTGCATAGAGCTCTATTACATTCACTTCTGTTTGACAGTTACTAATTACGTATCTGTGACAACCCGAAATACCATTCATGTTCTGTACCTGTGCAATTGCATAGATACTCTCTACTGTATCCTTGGTAATTGTTTCAGAAAAAATACTTGGATCTACTGCGTCCTTAACTTGCAGTAAAGCTTCAATTTGTTCTGTTGAGGATAAGTGCGTATAGTTATCTGGCAAACATCCTTTTCCAGTCTTTGTTTTTAAAGTTTCATGAATATCCAGTAATACCTGACGATGTATTCGACTATCCTGTCTTATATCTAGTGAGGCGAAATGTGTTCCAAAAATCTTAACCTTGTACAATAAGCTATCTAGTCTTGATAAGTATAAGGAATGATTTTCTTCTATTAATTTTTTTCTTATTGTAGTTAAGCATCCAATTATTTCTTCTACAGTAATAGGCTTGCTTTGTTCTGGAGTAAATACATTCTCATACAAACTAGCTTCTAAAGAACTTAATAATACATCTACTCCCGAAAAAGTTAGTTTACGTTTTAGTCTTCTTACATCTCTATAGTAACATACAATAATGCTACTTCTTAATGCTTGAGCTACTTTGATAGTAGTTGCGGCATTTACAAAAGGGTTTCCGTCGCGGTCTCCACCAGGCCAAAATCCTAATTCAATAAATGGATTTGCGCTTTCAAAATCATTATCAAATACTTCACTAACAATGGTACTGTATATATTGCCTATTGATGGATAAAATACATTTTCCAGGTACCACATTAGGTTTAAGGCTTCATCGGTTGGAGTAGGTTGTTTCTTATTAAAGAATGGTGTTAACCCCAATTGCTGAATATAATGATTGATGGTATTGTAATCGTTCTTTCCTATAGCTTCTCCCATATCATGTATAATACCCAATACATTGGAAGGATAAAACTGAGTAGGATGTGCAGTTAAGACAATGCGTACTTTAAAATTTTTAAATTTGTTTTTTAAAGATTGCATCTTGCCTGTAAAATTCGCTTCTCTAATGAGGGCTTTAAGACTACCCGAACCTTCCATATCATTTACGGTCGTAAATGCTGCATCTTCAATGGAATCGAATAACACTACTTGCCTTTCCATGTATTGCACATACTTAAACAAGTGATCAATTTTTTCTGTCTCCGTATCAACTTCCGTTTGTCTACTAAAAAAATAGTCAATAATTTCTACTGGACTTTTCCCTTTAGCATATCCTTCTTCGCAGGTTTGCAACATAATAGGTAACAATGCACCCACATTTGCAATGCCTGAATAAGGAAGTGCCGCGAATAAACTGTTATAGATAATGTATTTATCAGACACATTACGTCTAAACTGTCCTGAATAATTATTGATTGAACTTGCCATAATTGTAGTCTAAAGATACTACAAAAATCGGGAAGCATGCTTGAAACCCTTACTACTATTGATTCCTAATGAATGTTTGTTTTAAGCAATGGTGTTAGGAAGAAAGGTAGGGTATTGAATATCATGGTAAAACGCGAAAGTCCATTGCGCTGTAGCAGCTTGTTCCCACCATAATTGTCTCCACTCCATGGAAGTTTTTCCATCCATATCGTATTTAGCTACAAATTTTGACTTCATTTGTTGAAGCTGCGGTGCAACATCGCCACCAAAGAAAAAGGTAGTGCCTTCTTCTTTTACCCATGCTACTTGGTGATATAAACAGTGCCCTGCTGTGAGTTTATAATGAATTAAGTTATCAATGACTCCTTCGTCTTCAGTTAACCAAACTACACCACTAAAGTCCTCAAGTATACTAACCTGTTCGGCTAAATAGGAAGGACTATTGCCACTCATTGCTAAATCAAATTCTCTTTTTTGAACATAATACTTTGCATAGGGAAAGCTTATAAATCTTTCTTGATATACTGGATGGATATAACTCATTCCGCCTGCATGGTCTTTGTGCAGATGACTCATAAATACTTTAGTAACACTGGATGGATCAATACCTATCTTCATCAAGTTGTCATGTAATTGTAGAATACCCTCTTTATTAAAATACCCTAATCCTGTATCAAACAAAATAATGTCATTATCTGTAACAACAACAAATGGTTGAATTTCAACTAAAATACTTCCTTTTGGTCGATGCTGTAAATTATGCGTTGCAGTATCAAATGGGACAAACACTTTGGTTTGATCAATGGTAAAGCTGCCTTCTGATAATGGATAAATACGCATAATGAATAATAATTAAACTTAACGTAATACCATTTGTCTATCTGCGTCTAATCGCAATAAAATAAATACCAATACTGTAAAAGTTAATAGGGACGATCCTCCATAACTAATAAGGGGCAAGGGGATACCTACCACAGGGAATAAACCTACGGTCATACTTATGTTTACAGCTATGTGGAAAAAGAAAATACCAACTACACTATATGCGTACACTCTTGAAAATGTACTTCTTTGTCTTTCTGCAATACGTATTAGTCTAAATAAAAAGAAAAGATATAATCCTAAAAATGTGGCTGTTCCCACAAATCCAAATGCCTCTCCTAATGAAGTAAATATAAAATCGGTATGTTGTTCTGGAACATACTTTCCTCGGGTTTGCGTTCCTTTTAAAAACCCTCTTCCCCAAAATCCGCCAGAACCAATAGCAATTTTACTTTGTTTTACATTGTAGTCATCAGGTTTTTTACCGTGTTGTTTTCCTGAAGCAGAGACCGATTTATTATTTTGACTACAATCATATTCTTTACCTACCATGCTATAAATACGGGTACTTTGGTAACATTCAAATACATTGTTAAAAATATATGGGACAACGTAACGTACGGTTCCGAAACAAATAGCCCAAATGCCAATAACTACTAGAATACTATTTTTATTGCGCTTAAACTTTTTTAGCATATTCAAAATAAACAGTACAGCAATGATGGTTAATATTATAGCTAAAATTGTTGGCTCAATTAATAAGGTGGCTATTACAAGTATGGCAAATGATAAGACAATCACTAAAATGACTGGGGGTAATCCTTCACGGTACATTGCAAAAATGAATGCACTATATACTAGGGCTAATCCCATTTCATGTTGCATGATAGAGAGTATGGCAGGCAATGCAATCATGGCGCCTGCAATTAATTGTGACTTGAGTTTTGTGAAATCGGTTTCGGGCTTGGATAAAAATTTCGCTAATATTAAAGCAGTGAATATTTTACATAATTCAGCCGGCTGTAAGTTAAATCCACCAGCAATGGGTATCCAACTTTTTGAACCGTTTATATTTTTCCCAATGACGAATGTGGCAAGCATTAACACAATACCAACTCCATAAGAGATGTTGGCAAGTGCAGTAAAAACCTTACTGTCCATTAGTAAAATAAAAATGCCTATAAAACTACAGAACAGTGCAAAGTAAATTTGTTTACTATAATTATTTTTCCCAGTTATAAATGAGCTACTCCAGTTGCTGCTTGGATTGTATTCAACCATAAATATGCATAGAATACCAATTGCTACCATTGCAAAATAAAGAATGATAACAGCCAAGTCAGTTCCTTTGGAAAAGTTATTTTGATTAGGTGTGTTTGACATTGATTATTTTATGAGTCTTTTTTTTCTTGCTTGGATGTAATAATGCACTATCCTTGTTAGTTGTTGGTGCAGGGGTAGTTGGCTTCGACGGAACTGGAATTTTATTTGCACTATCAACAGTCACTTTTATAGTGTCCTCTTTTTTTGGACGAACTGTATTTTCTGAAACCATTTCCATGTCCCAAATTTCTCCTAATTCATCATTATTATATTCAATAGGGGTAAGTTGGTAGCTTTTATTATTTCGAACATACCAGTCTTTGAGTGCTTGTGGCAATAAGTCTACTTTGGATAAGTTGTCTGCTTTTATTTGACTCTCTTTTGTAAGTGTATCATTTAAATATTTTTCCATCATTAAACCCGCAATTGGTCCTGCCCATGTGGCACCAAAACCAGCGTTTTCAACAATTACTGCAACTGCAATTTTAGGATTGTCTTTTGGTGCAAAACAAACAAATAAGGAGTGGTTTTTCCCGTGTGGGTTTTGTGCGGTACCTGTTTTAGCACAATATTCAATTCCTGGAATTTTAATCCCTGCAGCCGTACCAATTACTGTTACATCGTGCATTCCTTCTTTAATAATTTTAAATATGTCGCTAGCTATTTTTGTCACTTCTTGCTTTGATCTGTATTTAGCTAATACTGCTTTATCATCCTCGTCTTCGTATTCGATGCTATCCACGAAATGGGGTGTGTAATAATATCCTTCGTTAGCAATTAAAGCCATAGAATTGGCCAGCTGTAATGGAGTTGCTGTCATTCTATCTTGGCCAATACCTAATGTAAGCATATAACAGCTATTCCAATATTTAGCATTGCCAAAATCTTTGTTGTATTGTGCAGTATCTGGAATGCTTGCTTTGTTTTCACTTGGCAAATCAATGCCTAATTTTCGTCCTAGGCCAAAACTATTTACGTATTCCTTCCATTTTAAATATCCTTGTTTGGCATTATGGTATTTAGGATTGTCAATAGCCATTCTAAACACTTGTAAAAAGTAGGAGTTACATGAATTGGCTAATGCCAATTGCAAATTGGCGGCATGACCTGCATTATGGTGTTCACATTTTCGAGGATCGCCACATGAAGTATATAAACCAAAACAGTTGTATCCAAAACTAGGTGAAATTAATCCTTCGTCTAATGCAATTAATGCCCCAAGTGGTTTAAAGGTAGATCCTGGAGGATATTGCCCTTTAATAGCACGATTGTAAATAGGTCGTGCCGTATCCGTTAATAATCGTCCAATGGTTTTACGTCGCTGACTTCCGGTGAGTAAGTTAGGATTGTACCCAGGACTGGATGCCATTGCAATCACTCCACCAGTTTTTATATTTATAGCAACCGCACTTCCCACTTTATTGGTTAATACTTTTTCAGCCAATTGTTGCACTTCCACATCCATACTTGTATATAAATTTCTTCCTGCAACAGCTAATGTATCAAATTGACCTTTCTCAAACGCGCCTTGTATTTTTCCTTTGTTATCTCTTAAATATCTTTTTACACCACGTTGCCCCATCAATACCGTTTCATATTGTTTTTCCAATCCCGTCATACCAGCATAGTCGCCCATCTCGTATCCTTCTTCCTCATGCTTTTGTAAAAAATTTACATCCACTTCTGCTACATATCCCAATACATGTGCTGCGGTATTGTATGGGTAAGTGCGAATAGATCTTTCTGAT
>CANFLP010000107.1 GCA_947447835.1 Bacteroidota bacterium | reverse complement strand
TTATTAATTTCGGCAGTATCTTTTTTTCTTGCGGCTCCAAAAATTACATTTTTATAATAACTAGTTGCTCTAGGCCAATTGTAAAATGCACGTTTTGAATAAAAAGAAACGCTATCAAAATTTTGCTTGGATGCAAAAACTGCAGTTTTGATAAAGTCGGTATAATACAAATATGGATTTATATTCTCGCTTTCATTTAATAAACGCATTGCATCATCATATTGCTTATCTCTAAAATAATATCTTGCCACCAGCGCCGGGATAGGCAATGTAGACGTGGATAAATTAGGTATAGAAGGGAAAGCATCTTTTACATCAGCCAATGCCATTTTAGGATCGGCGTCAATTTCACCCATTACATATTTTTGGACTTTCAAAGACTTATACACCTCGTTGTTGATATAAATAGAAGGAAGAATAATTAGTAAAGAAAAAGCAATCACTATTTTAGGCAACCACTGTTGTAAGAATCCAGCTGATTTTCCTTTATTATTTGCAACTTGTAAAAAAGCCTGCGGAGCAAACACTAAAGCAGCAGACATCGCAAACATTGTTTGCATAGAAGTTCGCTCGGTTGGAAAGTTTAAGAATGCATCCACAAAATAACAAGTAATAGCCATGAATGAAATAGTAGCTACAAAATGATACTGTTTCAATCTTTCATCTCTCCAAATACGAATCGTAAATAACAAAACCAATAAAAATAAGAACGCATATAAGCTACCTCCCACAATACCTAAGTCGGCAAAGGTTTCTAAAAAATCATTATGAGAGTGATAAGGCACAAACAAGTCGTTGGTAAACTCCTTTTCATATGGAATAGACGCTAGTTTCCAGTTACCATAACCATCGCCCTTAAATGGATGATGTTTGAAATAATCGATAGCCGCCGACCATAAGTGAAATCTGCCAGAACTATTGTCTATTCTAATATCCTTCAATCTTTTAGTTACCGTACCATAGCCCCCTTCAACTCCTTGCATTTTAACCGCATTTTCCAAAACCATATTTGAAGCAAAAAATGCTATTATAATTGGTATAATAAAAAATGCTAACTGAATTGCAATAGATTTTTTAGTGCCCTTTCTTTTGAAAAATATAGTAGAAAGAATAAAGATGAATAATATTAAAATTAACCCTACAAACGTGGACCTAGTATTTAAAAGAAACAAGGCGAAAACACCTATGAACAAACTTATAATACCTAAAACCTTACCCGCCATTTTACTATTTAAAATATAATAAATTGCAAAAGGAAATTTAATCAAAAGGCTTGCTGCCATTACGTTCTTGTTGCCATTGTTACCCATTAAGCTTAATACAAGTTCTTCTAATGTCATTTCACCCACCTTATTGGAAAAACCTACAATCACCGTAAAAGCATCATATAACAATACCAAGGAAACCAACAAGGCCAAGTATTTATAAACCTGCTGAACATCTTTTTTATACAATAAAATAGAAAGGTTGATAAAAATTAAAAAGGTGCTTGCTAAACGTGCTAAACAAACCAAGGCCTCTGTGGGGTTTAACGCATAAAAATAAGACCCAAGCGCCCACAATAAAAAAAGGCTATACACTAAAGTGAACTTAATATTAAAAATTCCAGCAATAGCTTCCTTGTATTGATTGTAATTGGCTACGATATAACAAAGCAATAAAGTATCCACTATACTTGTATACAACCATTGCGCTCCCATTACATCGGCACCGCCTAAATCGGGTATAAAATGTACTATTAAATAGAGTGCTGCAAATAAGTATAGTAAAATCCCGGAGTTGGTTTTCATGTGGTAAATTTAATAAAAATACCATATGAACCCTACTGCATTACAAAAGTCTCATGCATCTCGGGAACAATTACTTCTTTAAACCCTTTTTTACGTAATCTTTCAGCAAAATGGTCTTGAACATCAGCCTCACCGTGAACCACATATATTTGCTTTACTAAATCAGGCGTTTGACACGCTAAAAATTGCATCAAATCCTCATAATCACCATGTGCACTCATGCTTCGTATTGAACCCACCTTCGCTATAACTGGATAGGTATCACTATAAATACGCACTTCTTTTTGACCATTCATTAATCTCCCTCCTAATGAATGTGGCTCACAATAACCCACTAGTAAAATAGCGCATTTGGGATTTTCAATATTGTTTTTAATATGATGTTTAACTCTTCCAGCATCGGCCATGCCTGAAGCAGAAATAATCACCTTTGGATGCAGATCTTCATTTAATGCTTTACTTTCATCAACTGTTTTTATATAACGCAATCCTTCAAAGTCAAATGGATCATCGTCCACTTCTAAAACATGTTGAATAGTTTTATTAAAATATTTCGGAAACTGTTTTACAACATCTGTTGCTTCAATACTCAAAGGGCTATCTACATAAACAGGTACATGAGGCAATTTTTTTTCTAAAGACAATTGATTCAACTCGTATAAAATTTCTTGCGTACGACCAACACTAAAAGCAGGGATAATTAAGTTTCCTTTATTTTCAACGCAGATTGTTTGAATCCAATGCAATAAATCATCAGGAGTAGTATGAATCAAATCATGTAACTTATCTCCATAGGTGCTTTCAATAATGATGAAATCTGCAGGTGGAAATGTTGCTGGAGATCTTAAAATCATATCTCTATATCGTCCTATATCCCCACTAAATGTTAAGGTGTTAACTTCACCCCCTTCTTTAATTTTCAAGTTCACCGCAGCACTGCCAATGATGTGGCCTGCATCGGTGTATAGTAATTCAATGCTTTCAGTAATTTGAGTTGCTTTATCATACTCCACCACTGTAAGCAATGGAAGCGTTAACGCTACATCATCTAAGTCATACAATGGCTCAATGGGAGCCAAGCCCTGCTTCGCTCTACGTTTATTGCCAAATTTTGCATCATCACGTTGAATCATGGCCGAATCTCTTAATAGAATTTCGGTCAATGCTTTTGTTGCAGGTGTACAATATATATTTCCTTTAAACCCTTCTTTTACTAGCTTAGGCAACAAACCGGTATGGTCAATATGTGCATGTGATAAAATCACATAATTCACCTTTGTAGCATCAAACCCAAAACTTGCATTTAATCCGTCGGTATCTCGGCCCATTCCTTGAAACATACCACAGTCCAATAAAAAAGTTTCTCCATTATCAAGTTGCATTAAATGCTTTGAACCAGTAACTGTACGCGCAGCTCCGTGAAAACTTATTTTCATTTGAAAAATTTAATACTACTAAGTTAAACTATAATGCGATGGTAGCCACTAAATAATCGGCTATTAAAATTAAGATACAACTTACCACCACGGACCTTGTACCTGCCTTACCAATTTCTAAGGCGCCACCTTTAACATTGTACCCAAAATATGCGGGCACAGTACTTATAATAAATGCGAATATAAAAGACTTGTAAAAAGCAATCGCTATATAACTTGAATTCAAATCCTTTCTAATACCACTGATAAATAATTCATTTGGGATGGCACCTGTCCATCCACCAACTAAATAGCCACCCCACACACCAATAACTGCAGAAATTCCCACTAACAAAGGAACCATTGTAAAGGCGCCTAAAATTTTAGGGAAGATTAAATAGTTTTTTGAATTGATTCCGATAATTTCTAATGCATCTATTTGTTCTGTAGTGCGCATGTTGCCTAACTCACTCGCAATCTTACTTCCAACTACACCAGCTAATACGATGCTTAAAAAAGTAGGGGCAAATTCCAAAATCATACCATCACGAACGATTATTCCAATTGTAGATAATGGGATCATTGGGTTTACCAACTGAGCTGCAGTTTGCACTGTCATTACTGCACCCAAGAAAAAAGAAATGATAATTACAATTGGCAATGAACCAATGCCAATATCATAGCACTGTTTCATGTATTCCTTCCAAAACATCTTTATATTGTCTGTCTTGGTGAACATGCCCTTTAACATTAAAAGGTATTTGCCAAAATGCGTGAAAAAATTCATACCGTAAAGTTAGTGATTTTCTACTTCTTACGCTTTTTCATACGTTTCCACCAACTAGTCCTTTGCACCTCGGCATCTGTGTCAATACGCGTTTTTAATTGGGCATCTACTACCGACACCGTAGCCATATTAATAATGTTACGCACATCAGACCCCAATTGTAAAACGTTAACTGGCTTTTTCAATCCTAATAAAATTGGCCCAATAATATCTACCCCACCCACTTCTTTTAATAAGTGATAGGAAATATTACCTGCGGTTAGATTAGGGAAAATAAGTACGTTCACATCAGCGTCTACTAAATCACTAAATGGATAGTTTTCTTTTAAGATTTCTTTATTAAATGCCAGCATGCCTTGCATCTCTCCATCCACAATTAAATTCGGATTTCTTTGCTTGACAATTCTTGTTGCTTCGGCCATTTTTTTAGCTTCAGGCGTATCACTACTTCCAAAATTTGAATAGCTTAACATAGCCACCCTAGGCACCATATTAAAATTGCGTACTTCCTTAGCTACCAATAAAGTAATGTCTGCAATTTCTTCGGCCGTAGGGTCGATATTTACGGTAGTATCGGCTAAGAATAATGGTCCTTTCTTAGTTAATAATAAATACATACCTGCAATTTTTCGACCATTCTCTTCCACCCCAATGGTTTGTAATGCAGGCTTAATGCCGTCTGCATAATTCCTGGTTAACCCAGATAACATAGCATCTGCTTCGCCTGTTTCTACCATCATGGCCCCAAAATAATTTTGAGTGCGCATTAATTTTAAACTCTCATATTTATTAACGCCCTTGCGTTGTCTTTTTTGGAATAATAAAGAACCGAAAAATTCACGCTTCGCTTCCATTTCATCACTACGAACATCAATAATTGGCAAATCGGTAATATCAATATTATTAGCCTCGGCAATACTTTTAATTCTTGCTTCATTACCTAATAAAATCGGATACGCAATACCATCATCATAAACAATACTTGCCGCTTTTAATACTTTGGTATTTTCAGCATCTGCAAAAACCAATCGTTTTGGATCACGTCTTGCTTTGTTACTAATTAAACGCATTAATTGATTGTCTAATCCTAAACGCTTATTTAATTGAACTACATATTCATCCCAATTCGCAATCTTTAATTGTGCAACGCCAGACTCAATAGCAGCCTTAGCTACAGCAGGGGCAAGTGTGCTTAACAATCTTGGATCTAATGGTTTTGGAATTATATAATCATTACCGAAACAAAGATTTTGTTGATTGTAGGCCATGTTCACAATATCTGGCACCGATGTTTTAGCTAGTTCGGCCAAAGCTTTAACTGCAGCCAATTTCATAGCCTCATTAATTTGCTTAGCACGCACGTCTAATGCACCTCTAAATATATAAGGGAAACCTAAAACGTTATTCACTTGGTTAGGATAATCAGAACGGCCTGTTGCCATGATGATATCTTTTCTTGCACTCGTAGCTGCTTCATAACCAATTTCAGGATCGGGATTTGCCAATGCAAAAACAATTGGATTTTTTGGCATTGATGCAACCATTTCAGGTGTCACAACATTGCCAACACTTAATCCTAAAAATACATCTGCATTTTT
>CANFLP010000106.1 GCA_947447835.1 Bacteroidota bacterium | reverse complement strand
CCCAATATTACCAATATAATAGCTAAAAGACCAATTGAAATTTTTTTAAGCATGAAAGCGTTGTTTAGTTTATTTTGCAGTCCACTTAAACCTAATGACCATTAAGCTGTTATTAGATAGGTGAACGGAAATTTAAATTACCAATTTTAATTAATATTATAAAAATGAGTTCAAACTACTTTGACCAAATTATTGAAAAAAGAAGATCTAATCGCAAATTTGACCCCGATGTTGAGGTTCCTAATGATGTAATTGAAAGAAGTCTAAACAGAGCTATCCTATCTCCAAGCAGCAGTAACATGCAATTATGGGAGTTTTATTGGATACAAAATCCTGAAGAAAAAGAAAAATATACAGCCCTTTGTTTAGGCCAGTCTGCCGCAAAAACAGCAAAGCAGTTGGTGGTGTTTGTTACCAGAGGTGATTTATGGAAGCGCCGTGCAAAGTGGAACTATGACCGTGTAAGAGAAGGTATTCAAGGAGAGCCTAACAAATTACAAAAAAGAGGATTGGATTATTATACTAAACTAATGCCACTCGCCTACCGATCTGATTGGTTTGGATTTTTTGCATTTGTAAGAAGAACCATTAGCTTTTTTGGCGGACTTACTAAACCGTTTTATAGAATGGGTGGTAAAGCCGATCAACGTGTAACTGTGCACAAATCATGCGCATTAGCAGCACAAACATTTATGCTTTCTATTGCTGCAGAGGGATTTGAATCTTGCCCAATGGAAGGTTTTGATGCTAAGCGCGTAAAGAAAGCCTTGAACCTGCCATGCGGTGCTGAGATTAATATGATTATTGCAGTAGGTAAAGCAACAGAAGAAGGTATTTGGGGACCAAGAAACAGAGTGCCTTATAATGAAGTGGTTTTCATAAGGTAAGAAGGCGCAAAGCGTCTGATGTAAGATCGCACTAGATACCTGATGTGAACATAATAATAAAGTCCTTACATTTTAATGAAGGACTTTATTATTATACAAACTCCTTAAATCGGTCAAAACATTGTTGTGTTAAAAATTCACGATCATCAGGATGTGCAATTTCAATTAAAGATTTTGCACGTTGACGTAAATTTTTTCCATATAAATAAGCTACCCCATATTCTGTAACTACATAATGTATGTGCCCTCTTGTGGTAACTACTCCTGCACCTTGTTGTAAATAAGGAACAATTCTTGATACCCCTTTATGGGTCCTACTTGTAATAGCTATGATTGGTTTACCCCCTTCACTTAAAGCAGCGCCTCGCATAAAGTCCATTTGACCACCAATTCCACTGTATTGATATTTGCCAATACTATCTGCACAAATCTGTCCGGTTAAATCTACTTCTACTGCGCTGTTAATAGCAATCACTTTTGGATTACGACGAATTACATGCGGATCATTTACATAGTCAATATCTAAAAAATTAATCGCTGGATTGTCATTAATATAATTGTATAATTTATTCGTGCCTAATGCAAAAGAAGTAACCAATTTATTTGGATGAATTTTTTTCTTCTTGTTATTGATAATATCTTTTTCAAACAAATCAATAATACCATCACTAAACATCTCGGTATGCATTCCCAAATCCTTATGCCCTCCTAATGATTTTAACACGGCATCTGGGATTGTGCCTATACCAACTTGTAATGTACTGCCATCTTCAATCATATTGGCCACATTTGTACCCACCATTAATTCAGTCTCCGTGATTTTTGCGCCATAGTCCACCTGAGGTAAAGATTCATCATGAAAAACCATGGCCGCAAAACGATCGGTATGAATCATGCCATCACCATGTGTTCTTGGCATTTGTGGATTTACTTGTGCAATTACAAATTTGGCACAATTCACTGCAGTACGTGCAATGTCAACAGATGTCCCTAGTGTACAATACCCGTGAATATCTGGAGGGGAAACCTGCACAATAGCAACGTCTACAGGCAATACGGTTCGGATCATATCTGGGATATCACTTAAAAAAGCAGGAATAAAATCGGCCCTGCCTTCCATTACCGCGTTTCTCACAGGTTCAGATACAAATAAAGAATTGATATGAAAAGCATGCTCAAACCCTGCATCTGCAATTTCAACCCTGCCTTGGAGTGTGATGGAAATTACTTCTACATTTTGAAGTCGATCCTTTTGTTTTGTTAACTCTCTTAATAAATACAAAGGGGTACAAGCACTTCCATGTATAAAAATCCTATTGCCACTTTGAATTAAATTTAAAGCTTCTTGCGCAGTAGTATAATGGAATGGATGTATCATGTGTATTAATTGTTACTGCGAAATAATGGCCTTAAGGATGCAAAAAATATGATTTATATCAAGCAGTCGGTTGATTCTAGATAGATATTCCAAGTATAAGCAGCAAAATGGACTATATACGATACAAGAAGGGCCACTCAAATGAGTAGCCCTTCATAAAAAATATTGTTAAATTATCTGATTACACTAATTAATAGCCGGTGTAATTATGATATTTCTGAATTCAATTGGACCATGGTCACCTTGCATCATAATTGGACCTGGCTCGCCTTCTTTACTATCTAATGCGCCACCTGTTACTCCAGGAATTTCTTGTTTGTAAATTATAGTGGTTCCGTTAGCAACAACTGTAACCATTCTTCCCACTAATTCAACATCATAAGTTTGCCATTCACCAGCTTCCTTAGCTACATTTAACCAAGGATCGATAAATCCATAAATACCCCCTAAATATAAACTCATAGGCTCCATACCTTTATTGTCTTCAATTTGAATTTCATAGCGGCCTCTTAAGTATACACCGCTATTACTTCCTTTTGGATATTTAAATTCAATATGTAATTTAAAATCATTGAAAGTTTTTTGTGTTCTAATATTTGCTCCAGATTTTGGACTTTTTAAAACCCCATTTTCAACCACCCATTGATTGGTTTTTCCTAATGCTTCCCATCCAGTTAAATCCTTGCCATTAAATATTTTTATTGGAGCGCCCCATTTAGGTGCTTTGTCTCTCCATAATTTTGGAGCGCGTTCTCCCACCCAAGTATATGTTTTTCCCCAGGTAGTTACCATGGTTCCAGCTAATTTGCCATCAGTCAAAGTACCTTCAATAACTAATTCCTTATCCGTTTTTTCCCATTGTGCAGGAATATGAAAAGAAACCTTGCCGTCTTTAAATTCAACTTTTGAAATTGGTCTCGCACTTCCTCCATCTGCTACAAAGCGACCAATATACCCATTGACACCTGTGTGTCTAACCTCCAACCATGATGGTGCCATTCGGCCATCCATATTTACGGTTAAATCCCATCTTCCTTCGATTGGATCTTTTTCGGTGCCTCCATTTGCTTTTAACAAACTTGTAGGCAAAACAAGAAGGGCTAATAATAGTAACTTGAAATAGTTTTTCATAAGCATAGCATTGATTCGTTAATTGAGTAATGAATTTACTAATTAATTGAATATAAAAGTCAATTAATACAGGAACGCTAAACCACTTTAATAATCTTAACTGGGCAGGCTTTTTCAACTTCTATAGATAATTCCTTGTCTCCTTCATTAATGCCTAATTGATAAATTTCTTTTTTGGCAATGGATTGCACCAAGGTAGCTTTACCATCTTTTTTAGACATCCGCCAAAAGGCAGGTTGCATTTCAAAACAAATACTACAACCGATACATTTATTCCTGTAATGAATTAGTTTAGGCATGCTGCTCGGCACTTACTAGTTTATAGATTTTATACGAAGGCGTTATTTTAACATCAATGGGAAGGGTTAATAAATCACCTTTTTCAGCTTTCTCTTGTGCTTCCCCATTTACCACCAATGTATCCATCACCCTTTTTTGCATCCCTAAGGTAGGACCCATAATTAATAAGGTATCGCCTTTTTTAAGTTGACCCGCTTCCAATATGAACTCTCCCACTTTGACTTTTGAATAGTATTTGGTACCCTTCCCTAAATATATTTTTTTGTCGGTAGCAGCCGATCCTGGTTGTTGCGTCCACTCCCCTAATTTTCGGCCTAAATAATATCCCTCCCAAAATCCTCTATTATACACAGCCTCTAATCGCTTCATCCATGTATCAATTTTTTCCTGGTTGTAATTATTAGCTTCAATTGCAGTTACCGCTTCTCTATAACATGCGGTAACTTCATGTACATAATCTGCTCCCTTGCTACGTCCTTCTATTTTTAATACACCTACACCCGCATCTATAATTTGATCCAATACATTAACGGTGCATAAATCCTTAGGCGACATAATATATTCATTGTCTACCTCTAATTCATAGCCCGATTCATTATCCGTGACCGTATAAGACCTTCTGCAATTTTGAGTACATGCTCCTCTATTTGCCGATGCATTTTGTTCATGCAAACTTAAATAGCATTTGCCAGAGATAGCCATACATAATGCACCATGCACAAATATTTCAATTTTAATTAATTCACCGGCAATACCTCGGATATCTCTTCTTTTAATTTCACTACAAATATGTGCTACCTGCTTTAATGTTAATTCACGCGCAAGTACAACCACATCCGAATAAGGCGCAAAAAACTGAACCGCATCAATATTACTTATATTAGCTTGAGTAGAAACATGTAATGGTATACCCAATTCCTTGCAAGCACCAATAACTGCAAAGTCGGCTGCAATTACTGCATCTATTTTATGTTCCTTTACCTCCTTTAAAATTAAATTCAATAACTGCATATCATGCTCATACATGATGGTATTTAAAGTCAAATATGCTTTGATATTATTTGCCTTTGCAATTTTACTTACCCCTGCAATATCTTGAATCGAAAATGGATTTGAAGAGACCGTTCGCATATTTAATTGCTCGACACCAAAGTATATCGCATCCGCACCAGCATTAATAGCAGCCTGCATCGCTTCAAAGGACCCTGCAGGTGATAACAATTCAATCTTTTCATTTTTCATGACGAAAATCAAGTTTTGACATTTCAATAATTGAGCAAATATTAATTATTAAAGTTATTTTTGCACTGATTTAAGTCATACCACACCACATGTTAAAGCTTACCAAAATATTTCACTTTGAAACTGCACATGCTATTCATGGCTATGATGGTGCTTGTAAAAACATTCACGGACACTCTTACGAGCTTCATGTTACGGTTGTCGCTGATACGGACTATGAAGATTTTATTCCTGCCCCTGGTTTTATTATTGATTTTAAAGAGATAAAGAAAGTAGTAAAAGAAAAAGTGATTCAAAACTTTGATCACAAATTGATTCTATCTCAAGCTTATATTGCTCATCATCAAATGACTAATAAAGCAGAGAACTTAATTATTTGGGAAGCAGAGCCAACTGCAGAAAATATATTATTACATATTAAAGATAGTCTTCAAAAAGCTTTACCTAATCATATACAAGTGGACCATTTAAAGCTTTATGAAACCAAGGACTCCTATGCAGAGTGGTGTAAATAAATACCCTTGATTAACCTCAATATCTAAAGATTGTGTTCGGTTTATCTACGATCAAGTAAGCAATAAAAAATCCCGCCGAAGCGGGATTTAAATGTTGCTAGTGGAGTCGTATTGGACACGATACCTCATGGGGTTTAATTATCTCAAATGCTTTACCTGCAATAATGCCATTCAATTAAGCCTCATTTTCATTTTGCCACTGGGGCACAAATAGCCAAACAATTTCAAATAACTATTATATTATACGCT
>CANFLP010000105.1 GCA_947447835.1 Bacteroidota bacterium | reverse complement strand
AATAATAATTAGTTGTGTGAGAATTACCATAAAAAACGAAAAAGTCCAGATTTGTACTCTTTTAAAATAAATATTCTTAAATGAAAATTTAAACAGAATATTATAAATGTAATAAAGACAAAATAAATTAAATAAAATAAAATCTAATTCTAAAAAAAAGTCAAGATATATAGGCAGGTTAAAACTAATAGCTGTCTGAGATCCTATACCATTAGCTTTTGGAAATACAGTATCATATCCAGTAAATAATATGTAAATTATTAAAAAAGTATAAATCGTATAAGCAGCAATAGTATAAATATTTGCAATTTTTTTGTGTTGGATGAAATATAAATTAGTAAATATTTGAACCACTGAAGTCCCAACAAGCATTACGTTAATCATTTTAATAAGTATAAACTGATCTGGCGCTGTCCTGATAAAGAAACAGAAGGAAGTAACAGAAATAGAAAGAACAAGTATAAAGAAAAAGATTTTTAGCTTAATGGGAGATTTAAATCGAATGAGGACGTCAAACAAAACAATGATGGAAAATAGGAATAGAAAGAAATAGATACTTTGAATTAGAGAGTAAGTAGCGAAATTCATAGAATTACATTAAACTAAGTTATAATATATAATGACCTATTAATGATCATTAAAGAATTTGAAAATATTGAAAATTAACCTAATACCGATAGATATACCCAAAATCTTATTGTCATTAATTATATAACATTCATAGTTATATAATTATATATTATATTTTAAATATATTTATATACTTAAATACCTCATTTAGTTTAAAAATTAATAACCAAAATCGCCCTTAAATCCTCTGCAAATTCTTCCAAACTCGCTCCTATGGAGGCTACAAAGCCTCTCATGCAAATGAGAGGCTTTTTTAATGCGAAGCCGCGAAACAAGCTTGCTTGATTGAGCGGATGAGCGTTAAAAAAGCCAAAAGCAAACGAAGTTTGATTTTGAAAGGCTTTGGGTAAGGAGCCATGCCGAGGAAGACAATGCGAAGCATTGGCAGTCCCGGCTTTGGGTAAGGAGCCATGCCGAGGAAGACAATGCGAAGCATTGGCAGTCCCGGCTTTGGGTAAGGATCAATTCCGAGGAAGTCGGCGAATGAAGTAAGCCTGTAGTTCCTTGCTAAACAATGACGCCGAAATTTTGTTTATCTAAATGTGAAACCCATTAAAAAACAAAACCTCCCTACTAAAATATGCCTCCATTGTCAGCGGCCATTTACATGGAGAAAGAAATGGGAACGTAGTTGGGATGAAGTAAAGTATTGCAGCGATGCATGTAAAAAAAAGAAGTATACCCCTTCTAGTAAATAAAACTAACAAATAGATTGAATGCAGAATAAATATCCAAATCTTATAAATGAAGCCGACCAAGCAATTTACTTTGGGGTCATTTTAAACATTGATGAAACCAAGCTACTTTTTGAAAGTTTGCAGAAAAATATTGAATGGCGTAATGAAACTGTAGTGATGTTTGGAAAAGAAATTACGACCAAACGAAAAGTGGCATTTTATGCCGACCACGGCATTGAATATACCTATTCCAATAAAACTAAGACTGGATTAACATGGAATGAGCCTTTGTTAAAGATTAAACATTCAATTGAAAATTACACAAAAGCCAGTTACAATGCTTGCTTACTGAATCTATATCACGACGGCAATGAAGGAATGGGGTGGCATAGCGATGATGAAAAAGAAATTATGCCAAACAGTTCAATCGCCTCTTTAAGCCTTGGCGCAGAAAGAAAATTTAGTTTTAAAAACAAAGTCACTAAGGAAACTATTTCAATTGTATTGGAGAATGGATCATTATTGGAAATGAAAGGAAACATTCAAAAAAACTGGTGGCATGCCATGCCGAAAACAAGCAAAGTAAGCAAGCCAAGGATAAACCTAACATTTAGACAAATGATGCTAAAATGAACTTAGCGCTTACTAATCTTATTCATTGAGATTGCTTTTTGCCTTGAGCATTTAAAACGTTTAATATCTTCACTTCTTTTAATTAAATGTTTCTGACTTACTCCGCTATTTACACGCTTACGCCATAGATTAAAACTATTGCGTCTTAGTTCAGAACGCATGAGCTTAATAGTATCTGCTTCGGATAAACCAAACTGAATGGTAATAGCCTCAAAGGGCGTTCTGTCCTCCCAAGCCATTTCAATAACTCTGTCAATATCTATTCTTTCCATTCAACAGGAATTGAGATTTCGTTGGTTCTACCAATAAATTGATATGGCGCATTGTATCCTAAAAAATTATACGCACCAAGTATTTTAATTTTTCTACTATTTAGTATATCAGTAAGCTTGTTTTTGTAACTAGTGATTTTTTCGTCAGTTGCATAACCACTAAAACTTATTACAGCAGCATATTGTGGTGTAGATTGATGAATATGAATACTCGCGTCATTAGGCTTAGGTAGATTATGTTCGTCATATTTATCCGGCATCACAAAACTCATTTCAGAACCCTTCTCAGACATGTTCATTCTAACAGGGGCAGTCATAGATATGCCTTGTTTCTCTTTATTGCCTCCAAAGATGAAACCTGCAAGCTTTCTAAATCCATTATTAGCCACGCCCTTGTAATTGGTAGATTCAGAGTAGATTGTCGCCATGGTTGCGGCTGGGTAATAACGAATTTCTAATTCGGCATCCTTAAACACCACTCTAAACTTCTGTTTCTCGGTTTTAAGCGCATTTATAGAAATAAAGGATTGAAAAACAAAGTAAATGATGGATAAAGTTCCTAGAATATATAAGACTTTCATGCTTGAAATTTTATATATAACAATACGAAAGCCATTTTAGTTCAAAAAATAACTGACTATTATTCCTCGTCCTCTATATCTTCTAAATTGGCATCAGGTAGTTCCAATGTCTTGATAGGTTGTATCGCACTACCAGCAATACCCTTGATGGAATTATACATGTAATTGGTATTCAGTAATACCTTTTCAATTTGCTTTTCTCTTTTTTTCCAATGTCCCATAATGGAACGCTTTTCTGAAATCAAATCTGCTTGCATTTGTGTAAATCCTTCCACAATCGCCTCTACTTGTAATCTAAATTCATTACTAATTAGAAACTCATACAGCATTAAAGTTTTTTCTCCTTTATTTTCCTGTGATGCGACTACTAAACTTAATTGGACAATACTTTCTCTCAATACAAAACACAAGCCTTTAAACTCTTCGAATGAACAAATCCAAATACCCTCTACCATACCCATTCGCTCCATATTCTTAGGAAAGGCGTCCGTAACTAGCACACCTATATTTGCACCTTTGGCACGTATATCGTCACGCAATTTTTCCAGCCATTTAGGTTCGAAATTTTTAGTTCGCTTACTCTCGTAATAAATAGTTCCGCAATTTTGTGTGGTTCTTGTATGTACTACTTGAACGCAATCAGCCCCTCTATCCCCTTTCTTAATTTCGTCAATCGTGTCTAATGGAAAATTGGACATCAACCATTCTTCAATAGCTAATTCTTGTACCTCGCCTTGCAATTGCATAGAACCCTGTTCCTGCTTGCGTTTCATCTCCTCAGTTAAACGCCTTTGATCGTCTAGTTGCTTTTGAAGTTCAGCAACCACCATTTCGTTTTTATCATGTTCCGATTTCCTGATCTTCTCCTTTTCCTCATTAATTTTTTCATTCAACACCTTAGCACTCTCTGCTTCAATAGCCTCCTTCAACTCGGCCTTCTCTCTTTTAATTTGCTCAATTTCGGCCTTCGCTCTATTCAATTCTTTTACCTGTTCCGATTTTTCTTGTAATTCTTTTTCAATCAAAGCAATACGTTCCGATTGTTCTTCCTGTAATTGCGTCTTGATTAGTTTTTCGAATTTCTCTTTTTCCGTCTTTACGGCATAAGCTAGTTTTTCAGCTACTAACGCATCTTGATTTTCCCTTAATACTTCTATTTCTTGCTTTTGTTTTTCAAGCTTATCAACCTCGTCTTGGTATTTCTTTTTTTCTTCTACCCATTTAGCATTGTACTTTTTCTTAAACTCCTCTTCTAAATTATGGGATATCACATTGTTCACGTCAATCTCTTGACCACAATTAGGACAGGTAATTTTTGTTTCGTTGGACATGCTCAAATACTGATTTATCTGTTAAAAATAAAACAGTTTGGGCTGATTAAAAAGTAAATCTGTAAGTAGGGCCAAACCCTTATCTAGCAATATATCCGCCGTCAATAACCAGGTCTGAACCCGTCATAAACGTAGATTCATCAGAAGCTAAAAATACTGCACCAGTAGCCACTTCCATTGGGTCAGCAGCCCTTCCTTGAGGTGATGTTTGTTTGATTGTTTCTTCCATGCCAGGTGCCTTTAATAAGTCCTCAGTCATTGGGGTAAGTATAAAACCAGGGCAAATAGTATTCACTCTAATTTTGTCTTTTGCTAATGTTACTGCTAAGTCTTTGCTTAACAATACCAACCCGCCTTTTGAAGAAGAGTAGGCTGTTCCATTTCCACCTACCTTACCTGCAATGGAAGCAACGTTAATTATTGAACCACCACCTGATAATCTTAAATAGGGAATACAGGTTTTGCAACCAATAAAAGGTCCGGTTAAATTAATGGAAATAATATTCCCCCACATTTCAATGGTTGTGTCTTCACAAGAAACAAAGCCAGGATAAACACCTGCATTATTTACTAAAATGTCTAGCTTCCCATATAACTGCATGGCCTTATCTGCGACCTTTTTCCAGTCTGATTCACTGGTTACATTATGCTTCATATATTCAATCTCTAAGCCCTCTGCCCTTGCAGCTACCACCCAGCTTTTTAATTTATCTTCATTGGAATCGGTCGCTAAAACTTTAGCGCCTTCTTTTGCAAATAGTTTAGCCTCCGCTGCTCCCATACCGCCTGCAGCGCCGGTTACAATTGCCACCTTGTCTAATAAACGTTTCATAAAATAGGATTTGCTACAAGTTACCACATTACAATGCGTGATAAAATGACTCAAATCATAATGGGTACTAATGTAGGAAAGATGCAACTATTTGCAGTTGGCTGCAATGTATTGATCTACATTAGGATAATGCTTTTGCTTAGCCGACTGAAGGGCGCCGCAAGCCTGGTCTTTTCTACCTAATGTAATTAAACACATGGCTTTGAAAAACTCAGACTTGCCACTTGTTGACTGTGGCAGTATGCTTGCTTTATCAAAATAAGGAATTGCCTTTTCATACTGTTTTGCAGAATAATAACAGATTCCTATATTTTCATAATGGGTATAATTATTCGGATCCGCTTGAGCTGCTTTTAAATAATATTCTGCTGCAGTAGCATATTGACCTTTTTGAAAAGCCTGCACCCCTTTGGTGGTGAAATCATTGGCGGCAGGTGAAACTGCTGCTCCACCACTAGCAAACAATCCACGAACCCTCACTAATGTACTCGTATCAGTTGGAAATAATTTGATAGCAGAATCCAAAAGCTTTAATGACAAGGTATTTTTAGGACCCATTAATTCAAATCTTGCTAATAAATATTGATTCCATCCTTCCGGCTCATTACGGTATTTGATATATGTAGCAAACGCTTTATTAATTTCGGCAGTATCTTTTTTTCTTGCGGCTCCAAAAATTACATTTTTATAATAACTAGTTGCTCTAGGCCAATTGTAAAATGCACGTTTTGAATAAAAAGAAACGCTATCAAAATTTTGCTTGGATGCAAAAACTGCAGTTTT
>CANFLP010000104.1 GCA_947447835.1 Bacteroidota bacterium | reverse complement strand
GAGTATATGAAATCCAATCGGCCCCTTTGCTATAATGTGCACCTAATTTTTTCATCTCCGCTTCCAATAAGAAAGGAACTACTTTAGTCAACCCCACGGCCTCCTCTTCGGTATCTGAAAAGCAAGTCAATTTTTTACCTTTAACAAGAGGGTGTCCATTTTCGGCCTTAACATGTATTAATGCAGCAGGCGCATGGCAAACAAATGCAATTGAATCTTTATCATTTGCAAGATCCCATAACGGACCATGCCCACCTGGATAAAATACTGCATCGTAATCATCTATTTTAATTGAACTTAACTTTTTAGTATTAGCTACTTTATCTATGGCATTTAAATCTGCATAGAATCTTTTTGTTGTAAGTGTTTGTGCATCTTTCGCTTCACTTTTAGGATCCACCGGTGGTTGTCCTCCAGCCGGAGAGGCAATAGTAATAACAGCGCCCGCATCTAATAATACATAATAAGGTGCAGTGAATTCTTCCACCCAAAAGCCCGTTTTTTGACCCGTATTACCTAAGGCACTATGCGAGGTTAATACAATTAGTATTCTCATGATGATATAATTTATTTATGGCGAACGCCAATTAGCTAAGGTCAAAGTAATGTCAATCAATTCGTTTCAATATGTCTAAAATAAATTACAAGATTCACTGAAATCATTAATTTCGAAACTTGTAAAGCTTTGATAATTTGAATTTGTAAACTAAAGAGGATTTGATTTAGCGCTTCGCATTAAAAAGCCCTTTACTTGATTTTTGTAAAAACTTGCAAATGAGGTAGTGCAAGTACTGACAAGCTTATGAATAACAAAGTGAAGATGCCCGAAGGGTCTTTACTACTTAGCGTTAAGAAAGTTATATAGCAAAATCCAAACCAGGCAACAATTGAAAAAGCTATTGCCTTTATTAATAGGCTTTTCCACCCTGTATACGTATTAGATATATTAAAATTGATCCTGATTTTGTCAAAGGATAATAAGGAGTGCCAAAAGCCAAAATAAAATGCAAAGCAAAGCCACAAAGGCATATAAAGCGTAAAAACAATCAATATAAAAAGCTGTAAAATTGAATAATAGTAAAAGCGGCTCTTTTCAAAAAATCGCTGTTTGAAAAAGAACAAGACAAAGTATATTAATGCCATTGCAATCAATGAAATTGGATAAACTTTATTTGCAATTGCTATTAATTCATTTTCATGGATTGAAGATCTACCCATTTTTACAAATATTTGCAATGCAAAATTAATGTTCTTAGCAAGTAGAAATAAAATCCAACTTAACCCAATGGCAGTATATACAATCTTATGAATTATCTGAGTTGTTTTACCTAACCAGTCTATCTCGCCAAAATGAAAAGCAGTAATTAGGATAAAAATAATCAAAGCTACAATTGGGAAAAAATACCAAACCAAGGAATAGGCCAGGATATTACCAAGATATTTAAGTAAGAATATTTTTTTACTATCCTCCGACTTTTGCAGATGCTCGTTTATGTATAAATCTAAAGCACCATGAGGAATTCCAAAAATGATTAAAATTAAAATTAAAAAAGAAATTTGCGTGGTCGTGTTTAGATTAAAAATACTTTCTATCAAGAACAATAAACATGCAAAGACTAATAGACTCAACCTTAACTTTATTTGCATATAAAATAATTTAAATAAAATAGGGCAAGCAAGTGCTTACCCTATTTGCGAGCTATATTTTTAAACAGCTTTACGACTTAGGCTATAAATAACCAATCTACGTAACGGAAAAATGTTGGACTATCATGTGTTTCTAAATAATAACCTCGCATGTAGTAATAGTGAACAGAAGCAATAAAAGTAATTAAGCCAGATACCAGTACAGAAGTTCTCCATTCCTTACTGGTGTTATTCAGCTCCAAAAAGAAAAACACTGCTGCAGCCATCATAGCCATTGTGCCAATAAAGAAAGTAAAAGACACATAATCGGTCTTAGCTATCTTCATAGAGGCATCGAGTAAAAACAAATGATCCATATTGTTGAGTTTTAGTGAACGTATTTGACATTAATTTGTAGCTTTTGTACTTTAATAAAAAGTACCGCTTCACAAATGAAAGGTCAAATTTGAACTCAACAAATAATTACAAATCTCTTGTTCAATGTTTCATCTTTTACTGATTTAATGCAGTTTTGAACAATATTAATAGTAAATACCTATCCCATTTTATCCAGCCTTACCCAAAGCCTTTCAAATAAACGATTTGAGTTGAATTCAGAGGTAAGAATTTTTTTTCAGCTAGAATTTTCTTAAAATCAAAATTGTTGAATCAAATTAAAGTATTCAATGCTTTGTTTTAATTTAAAAAAAGGAAGGATTTCCATTAAATTTTTAACCTGCTCTTCCTCTACGTTTTTAAAAATCAAGACAGCCCCATTCTTTGCCTGTCTTAAAAACAAATGCTCCAAAATTCCCTGCTCTTTCCATTTAGCAACAACTTCTTGTTCCTGCTTTAAAATTTCAGGAAAATTACTTGGAATATTTTCCATGTCTAGTGTTAAAATTACTTGTACTCTGTTCATGTTATTTTTTTGTATTTAATATTAAATTAAAGATTATTATTTATCTAAAAATGGATAATCTATATATCCAGCATCCTTACCTCCATACATCGTTGCTCTGTCTGGTTGATTTAGTGGTGAATTTAATTCAAAACGTTTTGGTAAATCCGGATTAGCTAAAAACAAGGTGCCATATGAAATAATTTTAGCAATCCCTTTTCTCAATTCTGCTTCACCTGTTTCCAAAGTGTAACCACAATTTGCAATAACAATATGTTTAGAAAGTATTCCAAATGTGTCAATAGAATTTAAAGGATAATGAGGGAACTTGTCAGCGGAAAATGGAACATTCATTAAATGTAAATAAGCTAATGGCAATTTGTTAAGTTCCTCAATTAGAGATGTGAATTGTGTAATCGGATTTTGGTGTACTATATTGTTATAAGTACTAGTTGGAGATAATCTTATAGCAACTTTGTCACTTCCAATAGAATCAATCATTTTTTTCATTACTTCTAATACAAAACGATTACGATTTTCATCACTTCCACCATATTGGTCATTTCTTTGGTTTGCACTATCTGCTAAAAATTGATTTGGCAAATACCCAAATGCTGCGTGTAGCTCAACACCATCAAAACCTGCCTCTATCGCATTGATTGCTGCTTGTTTATAATCAGCAATGATTTGCGAAATTTCTTCAATACTCAACATATGTGGTGTCTCATAATCTTTCATTCCTTCCATCGTGAAATGTTGTTGTCCATTGATAGGAATAGAAGACGGAGCAACTGTTGATTCGCCATTTTTAACAAGTGAGTGGCCAACTCGTCCAGTATGCCATAGTTGCGCGTAAATTACACCTCCATTGTTATGCACCGCTTCGGTAACTTTTTTCCATGCTGCAATATGTTCTGGCATATAAATACCTGGAGTAAGCGTGCTACCAATAGCTTGATCAGAGATATTGATTGCTTCACTAATAATTAAACCTGCACTTGATCTTTGCGTATAATAGGTTAATGTAGACTCCCCAACTACTCCATTTATATCAGCACGTGAACGTGTCATTGGAGCCATTGCCATACTATTGGAGAGTATCTTATTGCCAACTGTTACAGATTCTAATAATTTCATTTATTTAAATTTAAGTGGTAATATTACACCCATTACTTTACATTTTAAAGTAGTTACACTTTTGTAAAGTAGTAACCTACTGTAAAGCAATGAATAAAATCAACCATAATGGAAAAAAGAAAATTAAAAATATCTGAACAAACTTGCAGTTTAAAAGAAGTTTTAGAGATTATTGGAGGTAAATGGGCTATGCCAATTATTTATATTCTTTCAAAAGGGAAACTACGTTTCAAGGAAATTGAAAAAAGTATTGAAGGAATTAATACAAGAATGCTTGTAAAAGAATTGAAAAACATGGAGACTAATGGAATTGTTACAAGAGAAGTATTTGCAACAGTTCCACCAACCGTTGAATATACCTTAACAAAAAAAGGACATAAATTAATACCAAGTATTACTGCATTGCATAATTGGGGGTTGGAGTATGCTCTCTAAATTTCCTCATGCAAGGGCAAGTATGTTGCTATAGCTAGTATTAGATTAATTTGACTTGATGATAATAGATTACCAAAAATCTTTAAAGTACATTTACGAGCTTATTTGATATTTTTAAACTGAAATCAAAAAAAAGAAAATGAATATAACTATAATAGGAGCCTCGGGTGGAATAGGACTTGAGACAGTAAAAAGAGGATTAAATAGAATGCATTCAATAACGACTCTTTCTCGATCTGAAATTGAAATAGAAGAGAAAAAATCATTAAAAATGATACTTGGTGATGCGACTAATAAAGCTGACTTATTAAATTCAATCGGAAATGCAGAAGCTATTATTGTAACATTAGGAACTGGCAAGAATATGAAAGCTACTACCCTGTTTTCAGATTTTGCAAAATTGATAGTGGAAATACATAGGGAGAACAAAATAGATGTTCCATTTATTTTTGTTACTGGATTTGGAGCTGGAGAAAGTAAAAATTATGTTCCTTGGTTAGTTAAGATGTTTTTAAAATACATGTTAAAAGATGTTTATGCCGACAAAACTAAGATGGAAGAAATGATTACTGAATCAGGTTTGAATTGGACCGTGGTGAGGCCAGGGAGACTATTAGATAAAGAATTGACAGAAAAATACCGTGTTGAAAATAAATTATTCAAAGGAATTAATATAGGCGGAATCAATAGAGCTGACGTAGCAGATTTTTTAATAAAGCAAGCAGAAAACCAAACTGAGTTAAAAAAGTATATCGGAATATCTGAAAAATAGAATATGAGGGAACTAAAAGCCGGAATTTATATCAAGAGCACTGCCGCGTTGATTGGTAGTTTCTTCGAGCATACAACCATTCTGCTCGTTAAACACAATGAAGCCGGAAGTATAGGGTTTGTTACCAATAAATCTTTTGAAAAGTCCTTGCATGAACTAATTGAATTCAATCACTCTAAACCATTCCCACTTATGGATGGTGGCCCTGTTGATAGAGATCATCTATTTGTGTTGCACAAACGACCAGATCTCATTATAGGGGGTGAACAAATGCCCAATGGTCTTTATTTGGGTGGTCATATGGAGCAAGTGATTGAAGCAATCAACACTGGGGCTGCCAATAAACAAGAAATTCAACTTTTTATCGGCTATTGCGGATGGGATGTGGGAGAATTAGAAGCAGAGGTGGAAGAGGGAAGCTGGACATTGGGTTAATGAAATGTTGGGATGATAGTAGAAGACCTTTCCCTCAAGGAAAAATATGAAATTAATTACTTGATATCTTTTCTCCTTTCACTGGAGAATAATCCAATTTTAATACTCCATTTACTTTAAGTTGATCAAAATAACATTTAGCACCAGTTGCCTTTGTCATGTCCTCTACATTTTGTAAATGAAAATGTAAATGAGCTTCTGAAGAATTCCCTGAATTTCCACACAAACCTAATAACGCACCTGTGCTTACTTTCTGACCCTGCTTTACAACGATGGAATGTTGTTTAAAATGAGCAAAGAAAGCAAACTCGCCATTTGCTGTTTTAATGATAACAGTATTCCCTGGTATATAAATAGGATTCAGCAATCCTGGAATATTATCTTTTACACCATCTACAACCAACACTACTTCGCCATCACATGGCGCATATAATTCCTTACCAAAAGCATAATAGTCCTCATTAGACTCCCCTGTACCTTTGTGGGTAGCACCTTGCTCATCTTTAATCAAGATATCAAAAGCATTTTTTTGAGCAACACTTT
>CANFLP010000103.1 GCA_947447835.1 Bacteroidota bacterium | reverse complement strand
TTAGTAATGATTGCAAGTTCCTCTTTTGTCAATTGCACTTTATCATTAGGTGGCATATGCTTTTCTTCGGCTAAAGGAAGATGTATTCTTTCAAGTAAAACGTTGCCGTGCTTGCCCCCTTTTTTAATGGATTCGATGGTGGTAAGTTGAAGATTGCCTTTTGTTTTATCTCCTCCATGACAACTTATACATTTATCCAATAAAATAGGATGTACTGCTTTTTCATATACGGTTAATAATGAATCTGGCTTTGTATTTTGAGTTGTTGTTGCTTTTAAGTTTTTTGGCATAGTTAAAGCATCCTTTCCATGTGTTAATTGTCCGCCCTTGTGCGTGAAAACAATAATCACTATTATATATGCAATGCCGTAAACTTTTCTGAATACAGGTTTTGTTATAAATAAATTTTCATCAATCAATACCAATATCCAGGCCATCATAGCTATCGCTAATCCTCCCCATTGGTGGGGTATAAGTAAAGTTTTTTCATAACTACCTCCAATAGAAATGAATATGCCTAAAACTGCCACCAATGATGCGAATACAGCATGAATGCCAAACAAGTATTTTTCAACGACAGGTTCAATTGTTGGCTTATAATTTGCAATTAAGTAAATGCCAATAAAAATACCCAGCACAATTGGGAAGTGCAATACAGTTGGATGCCATTGTCCTAACCAGGATACCCACGGCCCAATGTTAAGTTTGTTGCTAAATATACATAGTAGTACCAAGCAGGGGTTAAGTAACCAAAGTACATTTTCAAGGATGGATAGGCTAGTTATTTTTTTCATGCTAGCTAATAATTTCTTTAACAACATTACCAGCCACGTCGGTTAGTCGATACCTACGCCCCAAATGTTTAAAGGTAAACTTCTCGTGATCTACACCCATTAAATGCATAACAGTTGCATGAAAATCATGTACATGAACAGGTAGGGTATTGATATTGTAACCAAATTCATCGGTCTCTCCATATACTCCTGGTTTTACGCCACCACCTGCCATCCATATTGTAAAGCATCTTGGATGGTGGTCTCTACCATAATTGTCTTTTGTTAATTTTCCTTGACAATAGTTTGTTCTTCCAAATTCTCCTCCCCATATTACCAAGGTCTCATCTAACAATCCTCTTTGTTTTAAATCTTTTATCAATGCTGCAGATGGTTGATCTACATCTTTACATTGTCCAATTAATTCATTCGGTAAATTATTGTGCCCATCCCAACCCTGATGATATAACTGTACAAATCGGACACCACTCTCTGATAATTTTCGGGCTAGTAAACAGTTGGCTGCATAGGTGCCAGGAAGTAAACAATCTGGTCCATACATTTTTACAATGGACTCGGGTTCATTTTGCAATGATGTTACTTCGGGCACTTCCATTTGCATTCTATAAGCCAATTCGTATTGTTGTATTTTGGTCACAATTTCCGGGTCACCAATTTCCTTATAAGATTGCTCATTTAAATCGGCGATCTCGTCCAACATTTTTCTTTTATCAGTTCGGTCAATAAATTCCGGGTCGCTTAAATATTTCACGGGTTCTTCTCCACTACTAAACTGCACTCCCTGATGTATAGAATCCAAAAAGCCATTGGACCAAAGTTTTGAATACACGCCTTGGCCATTTCCTTTTCCTTTACTTAATAATACCGTGAATGCTGGAAGGTTTTTATTTTCACTACCTAAGCCATAACTTATCCAGGATCCCATACTTGGACGGTTTCCTACCTGTGCACCTGTTTGAAAAAAGGTTAGTGCTGGATCATGGTTAATGGCTTCGGTATACAATGATCGTATAATACATAACTCATCACTGATGCTAGCAATATGCGGTATGGTTTCACTAAAATAGGCACCAGTATTTTTATGCTGTGTAAAATTGAATCTTGTACCTGCTAATGGAAATTTAGTTTGATTGGCTGTCATACCTGTTAAACGTTGCCCATTACGAATACTATCAGGCAAGTCTTGTCCATGCATTTGTTGTAACATGGGCTTGTAGTCAAATAAATCTAGTTGAGAAGGCGCACCATTTTGAAATAAATAAATCACTCGCTTTGCTTTGGGTGCAAAATGAGGAAGTACATTGTTAAACAATTCTTCTTCGCTATTGGCATCAAATATTCCTGGAATCATTAATGATCCTAAAGCCATTCCCCCTAAACCTAAACTAAGCTTAGATAAAAACTTTCTTCTGTTTTGGTTTAACCCATGCTCTAAAAATTCTTTCATGTAGCTATGATTTAGTGATGGTTTCTTCTAGGTTATATAATAGTAAGCAGGTTTTCATGAGCGCAGCGGCCGCTAACTGATTTTTACTTTTATCTTGTTGCTTATATTCACCTGTCAACATTGTTTTTTGAACTAATAATTTATGCTCTTTAAAATAGGCCTCTTGGTTTTGATAATAGCGCACAATTTTTGATTGTTCAGAGGATGTTGGCTTTCTTATTAAAATCAATTCAAATGCTTTTATTATTTTATCATCAACGCTACTATTTTCGACTGATAATTTTTGAGCAAGTACTCTTGATGCTTCCAATACCGTTGGATCGTTAAGCATGTTCAATGCTTGTAATGGGGTATTGGTAGATGATCTTTTTGCTTCGCATTGATCCCTATTGCTTGCATCAAATAACATCATGCTTGGAGGTGGTGCCGTTAATTTAATAAAAGTGTACATGCCTCTGCGATACAATGCTTCTCCATGATCTTGTTTGTATGTTGCTAATTGGCCTCTTCCCGAAGTGGTGCTTTCCCAAACCCCTTTAGGTTGATAGGGTTTGACACTTGGTCCCCCAAGGGTTGTATTTAATAATCCACTACTACTTAAAACCCAGTCACGAATAAATTCTGCTTTTAATCGTATACGCGGTGACCTTGCATAGTAGTTATTTTCTGGATCTTTTTCCAAATGCTTTTTGTTGATAATATTTGACTGTGTATAGGTCGCACTTGTCATTATTTTTTTTACCAAGTATTTAATATCCCAATTGTGTTCCATAAAATCAACTGCTAACCAATCTAATAGTTCGGGATGTGTGGGTAGCTCGCCTTGTAAACCAAAATCACCCGAAGTTTTTACCAGGCCCTTTCCAAAAATATCCTGCCAAATAAAATTCACAAATACACGCGCTGTTAATGGGTTCTTTTTATTTACCGTCCACTTTGCTAATCCTAAACGGTTGCGCTCATACTTTGTTGAATCAAATGGCATAATAGATTCAAGTGCAGTAGGTTTTACCAATGTACTTGGTGCATCATATCTTCCTCTACTTAAAACATAAGTGGGTCTGTTGGTATCACCCATCACAGACACTTCCAATTTATTAGTGTCTTTGGTATTGAGGTAAGCAAGTAAATTTTTTCTATCCTCAGCTGTAATAAATAGTTTTGGTGTTTTTGCAGGTGTTGAAACACTCACATCTCCTTCGTATCCTTTTTCCTTGCTTATATTAAAGAAGCCATACAATTGATAATAATCTTTTGCCGAAAATGGATCGTATTTATGATCATGGCATTGTGCACACTCAATGGTGACACCTAATATTGCTTTACCGTATGTTTTTGTCTTGTCAATATTATTGGTTACTCGATATTCTTCCTCTATCACACCACCTTCCTCGGTGTATTTATGATTACGCCAAAATGCTGTTGCTAAAATGGTTTCTTTATTGCTATTTGGAATTAGGTCCCCTGCAATTTGTTGTGTTAGGAATTCGTCGTAATGCATATTTTTATTAAATGCATTAATTACCCAATCACGCCATGGCCACTGTGTTCTAATATTATCATCCTGATAGCCGTATGAATCGGAATATCTTGCTAGGTCTAACCAAAGTATAGACATCTTTTCGCCATAGGCTGGCTTGTTCATCAATTGCGCTAATAGTTGTGCGTACCAATCTTCGTTTTTATTATTATTCCAATATTGCAAATCCGAATAGGTAGGAGGTAGTCCATTTAAGTCGATATAGGCACGCTTAATTAAATTTTCTTTTGCTGCAATTTTATTTGGAGACAAGTCCTTCTCTTCCATTTTTTCTGCAATAAAATAATCAATTTCATTTTTTGTCCAATCATCATTTTTTATTTTAGGCAAGGCTGCTTTTTTAGGAGCAACAAATGCCCAATGCTTTTCATATTTAGCACCCTCTTTTATCCATCTTTTAAATAGTTGAACTTCGGCAGGTGTTAATTTAGCTAAATGACTCTCCGGCTGAGGCATCATTACATGCGGATCGGCTGATTCAATTCGTTTGATTAGTTCACTTTTTTCGGGGCTTCCTGGTACAATAGCAAAATGTCCTTTATTCTTTGATAGCTCGGCATAGGCACTTGCTTGTAAATCCAGTCTTAGTCCTGCTTTCATTTTGTTTACATCTGGTCCATGACAGGCAAAGCATCTATCAGATAATAATGGCCTGATATCCTTATTGTATGAGATTTGTTTTTGTGTTGTATTATTTTCTTGCGCAAAATAATATATACCTGCTGCCGAGAAGGCAACTAGTAAGAGTATAACTATGCTTGTTTTTTTATTTATCACAAATTTTGCAATTATACTTTTGAAAATTTATAAGGGTACACTTTCCCAGATGCCCATTGCGCAACATATATATTACCATCATCGTCTACACATACATCATGTGGGTGATTTAATATTTTGTCTGTTTGCGACATGGCTTGTAATTGTCCATTGATATATACAGGTTCACTGCCTCCTAAATTTGAAACCACTTTGTTGTTTTTATCTAGAATAGTTATAAAGCCTGAATGCTCTGTGTCTAAATTGGGAGAACGTAATACTGCCGCATATAAATAATCACCTTTAATAACTGGTCGGCATACACATGCCCCTGGCAAATGAATCACTTCTATTAATGTACCATCTAAACTAAAACGTTTAAAAGCATTGCGCGTTCTATCTGTTATTAATAGGGTAGGATTGCCATTACGACGATCAACACAAATTCCATGTGCATTATCAAAATGAGATGATCCTTCGCCTCTTCCACCAAATACATTTTTTAAATTTCCTCTTTCATCATAGTGCATGATATGTTGCGCTCCATATCCATCTGCAATATAAAATTCGCCATTTTCTAATACTGTAGTTTCCGTGGGAACAAATGCTTCGGGTTTTGCATAGGCTGCAATATCCTTGGGTGCATCTATGGTAAAAATAATTTTACCATCCATTGTTGTTTTATATACTTGGTGTTTGTTAGTATCTGTAATAAATAAATAATCTTTACTCCCATCGTGCTGCACCGTTAATCCATGCGCACCAGGAAATTCATGGCCCCAACTTTCAATTAATTTACCTTGCTTATTATATACAATGACATTGTTTTTTGTTTCATTGGTTAGCAGCAAGATGCGTCCCTTGCCATCCTGTATCATTTCGTGACAATCATTTACCGGAGTTTGATCGGCATTTAAGTTTCCCCAATTTGGATCCAAGGTATATGTCATATTATTATGACCGTAAACTGGACCTTTTGGATGCTGATATAATTTTGTTGAAATTAAAAGACTCATTGCGGACATAGAGCTGTCCTTTAAAAAGGTTCTTCTTTTCATAGTGTTGGCAGGCAATCGTTAATGGCCTTACCAAATTTATTGATTTGCAAGCATAAATGGCACGATATTCTATGGCCTAAAATAAAAAAGCCTCCCCGTTTGGGAAGGCTTTGGTGGCTGTAGGGGGAGGGCTCGAACCTCCATGAGGCAGTTAGTTGTAGCACAAAGTTCAGTGGTCGACCCTGGTCGCCTATTGCTAGACGGCTCTATGCTATATTTATCCCGTTATCCCCACCCCCGAGACAAGGGGGCATGTATGCCAAGA
>CANFLP010000102.1 GCA_947447835.1 Bacteroidota bacterium | reverse complement strand
TTTATTAGATGGATCAGCTGTTGATGCGGACGCAAGAATCGCACCAATTGCTTCAGACACCTACTATATTACTCCCAACAAGTGTACCGAATGTCAAGGTTTCCACGAAGAACCACAATGTGCTGCAGTATGTCCTGTAGATTGTTGTGTTCACGATGAGTTATACCAAGAAACGGTTGACGCATTGCTGGCGAAAAAAGAGCGATTACACTCTTAAGATCTAAGATAAAAAAAGGGAAGTTTTTCCCTTTTTTTATTTCCTATATTTACGATTCATTAATTGATAATAGTTGAAGATGAAAAAGAAAGTAGCCTTGGTTACAGGTGGTTTAAGTTCGGAAGCTCAAGTAAGCTATAAGAGTGCTAAGACGGTGATGAATGCATTGGATAAAAATGTATATGACGTTTATTTGATTGATATTCATCCAACTGGGTGGTGGTATGAAAATTTAGTAGGAGAGGAAGTGGCAGTTAATAAGGCCGATTTTAGTATTGAAGAAGGTGGTGAAAAAATAACATTTGATGTTGCCTTAATGTGCATACATGGAACACCGGGTGAAGATGGAAAGATGCAAGGGTATTTCGATTTAATCGGTTTGCCTTATACCAGTTGCGACACCTCTACATCTGCTTTAACATTTAATAAAAGATTTACAGTGGCAGTGGCTGGTTTTGGTGGAGTGCATGTAGCTAAGTCATTGCATTTATTTATAGATGCTCCAATGAGTCCAGATGATATCTTGGGACATTTAAGCTTACCAGTATTTGTAAAACCAAATAATGGCGGAAGCAGTTTAGGTATTAGTAAAGTTAATAGTTCGGAAGAACTAGCACCTGCATTAGAAAAAGCATTTAAAGAAGATACGCAAGTGTTGGTGGAAGAATTTATTAGTGGAAGAGAATTTACAATTGGTGTATTTAAGTCAAAAGGATTGGTAACAGTGTTGCCAATTACGGAGATTACAACTGAGAATGAATTTTTTGATTTCGAAGCAAAGTACCAAGGTAAGAGTAAGGAAATTACACCGGCCCTTGTTTCAGATAAAATATTTACTGATTTAACAGCAGCAGCAAAAAAAGTATATGCTACTTTAAATTGCAGAGGTGTTGTAAGAATTGATTTTATTTATGATGAGGCTGCTGGAAAGGCATTTATGCTGGAAGTAAATACTGTGCCGGGTCAAAGCGAGGCAAGTGTGATTCCGCAACAAGTGCGCGCAATGGGATGGAATCTAACCGATTTTTATGCTACTATTGTAGAAGATGCCATTGCAAAAACAAACTAATCACCGTATTTTATTATAATGGAAGCAATAGATAAATTATTAAAAAAGCCCTTGTGGATGAATGTCTTAGTCGGCATTGGCGCAATATTAGTAGTACTTGTATTGTTTTTCTTTTCCTTAGGTTGGATAACAGGAAATGGTAAAACGGAGAAAGTACCTAGTGTCGTTGGCTTAGATGTAAGTGCGGCACAAAAAAACTTATCGGCTTTAGGATTTGATGTGGTATTGCAGGACTCAATTTATGTAGATACTTTAGCGCGTAATGGAGTGTTGAGACAAACACCCGAAGCAGATGAGGTCGTTAAAAAAGGCAGGACTGTTTATTTAACCATTAATAGAGTGGTTGCTCCACAAGTAGATATGCCAAACTTGGTTGGCTTCTCTTTAAAAAGTGCAGAAACCTATTTAAAAGTATTAGGGCTAAGGATGGGTTCCATTACAATGGTACCTGATAGAAATAAAAATGTAATCATCGATCAGTTAGTAAATGGTAAACCAATTGCACCAGGCTCAAAAATATCTTCTGGAACCGTTGTAAACTTTACGGTAGGAGATGGTGGAACTGCTACTGGTTTTGAAGTGCCAGATTTAATTGGACTTACTGTAGAAATGGCAAAAGCAAAATTAGCAAGTTTAGGTTTATTGTTGGGTAATATTAGTTCCAATATAAGTATTCAAGACACGGCTAATTCATTTGTAATTGGACAAGATCCAAATCCTTTTCAAATGATATTAGACTCAACGGGAATGCCATTGAAAAATAGTATGGCACCTGGTGGAACAATTCATTTGGTGATAGACAAAGTGGCGCCTGTTCATACACAAAGAGATTCAATTAAATAATTTTCAATCATTATAATATATTCATTTTATGCAAACAATCACAGTAGCAGAATTAAAAGCAAAATTAGATGCAGGCGAAAAATTAAACTTAATAGACGTACGTGAGCCACACGAGCATGCTGCTTTTAATATTGGCGGACAATTATTACCCTTAGGTTTAGTCCAATCTTTGCAATTAGATGAAATAGAGCATTTGAAAGATGAGACGGTGTATGTTTATTGCCGTAGTGGTAACAGAAGTGGACAGGCTTGTATGATGATGGAGCCTTATGGCTTTAAAAATGTAATTAATGTTACAGGTGGGATGTTGGCTTGGCAAGAGCAATTCCCTGGATAATATTTAGCTTTTTTGGATAAATTCCGAAAAGCCTTTAAACAAATTTACGAGCGCATTGGTTTTGCATTATATTTATAGTTAATAAATAATAATATGAAAATTACCAATGCGCTTTTTGCTGCCTGCATGCTAATGTTTAGCGCATGCAACTTTAACAATACTGGAACAAGTAATGCATATCATGACACTACTGGTAGGACAGATATTTTTTCAGGAGGGGTGCAAATAATTCCTATTCAAACGACTAAAGGGACATTTAACGTTTGGACAAAGCGAGTTGGGAATAATCCTAAAACTAAAGTGTTGTTATTGCATGGTGGGCCAGGTGCGACTCACGAATATTTCGAGTGTTTTGATTCTTTCTTCCCACAAGAAGGTTTTGAATATTATTATTACGATCAATTAGGTTCGGCTTATTCGGACAATCCTAAAGATTCGTCTTTGTGGAATATTGATCGTTTTGTAGAAGAAGTGGAGACGGTAAGAAAGGCACTTAAAATGGATTCGTCTAATTTTATATTACTAGGCCATTCTTGGGGAGGTATTTTAGCGACTGAGTATGCATTAAAATATCAACATAATTTAAAAGCATTAGTAATTTCAAATATGGTGCCTTCGGTACCTGAATATAATGCTTACGCGAACAATGTATTAGGTCCAAAATTGCCAAAGGATATATTAGCTAGTATCAGGGCTTATGAAGCAAAGGGTGATTATACGAATCCTGCTTATTTAAAATTAGTTGAAGATAATTATTATCCAGAACATGTATTAAGAATGCCTCCTGCAACTTGGCCTGATCCTGTTAAAAGAGCTTTTGCAAAAATGAATTATCCATTGTATTTGCAAATGCAAGGTCCTTCAGAATTTGGTATTGTTGGTAATGCAAGTTTGAAAAATTGGGACAGAAAAGCAGATCTTAAAAAGATATCAGTTCCTGTATTGAGTATAGGCGGAGAATTTGATACGATGGATCCTAAGGCGATGGAAGAATTATCGAAGCTAGTACAACATGGACAATATTTATATTGTTCAAAAGGTTCACACATGTCAATGTATGATGATCAGCAAACTTATTTTACGGGCTTGATTAAGTTTATTAAAGGATTGGAAACTAAATAAATATTTGAATTAAGCATAAAAAAAGGAGAACCGCGGTTCTCCTTTTTTTATGCAGGATCTTTAATACTTTATTGGTTAAATTATTTAAGATCAATCTTTAAACTTAATATATAGTTTCTTCCTGCCATCGGGAAATAGTTATTGGATGTTGTAGTGGCACCGCCCCATACATAACTATAGGTGTAACCGTTTGGTGAGTATTTTACATCAAGTACATTTAGAGCATAAAATTGCAATAAGGCTCCCCATGATTTTTTATCGATGAACTTGTATGCAATGTTTAGGTCATTTAAGAAATAGGCTTTCAAAATTCTTGATTCGTTTTGCGTGTTATCTAAATAATGCTTAGATACATATTTGCTAGTCCATATAACATTTAATTTTTCAGTAGGCTTAAAACTCAAGCTATGTGAGGCAGTCATATTTGGCGATAAAGCAATGTCGGTGTTATGATGTTGTATGGATGCTTGTCCTCCATTATCATAATCGTCAAAATATTCGGTAAATTCAGCTATTTTATTTTTACTGAATGAAATATTTCCAGTACTTGAAAAGTTATTAGTTATTTGCCATGCTTCTTCAATTTCAATTCCAGCGCGATAACTTTTTGGTACATTTTCTCTTGTATAAGCACCAATATCATTAATCTTTCCTGTAAGCACTAATTGATTTTTGTAATTCATGTAATACAAATTCATGCCCCAATTGAAATTGTTATGTTTACTTTTAAAGCCAGTTTCCCAGTCATATAATACTTCTTGTTTTGGTTGTTGTATAATACCTGCTTCAAAATCATCTCTATTAGGCTCTTTATGAGCAACTGCAATACTAGAATAGTAAGTTGTGTTATTGACTTTATAACTTAAACCCGCTTTAGGATTTATAAAATCAAATTTTCTGTCTACTAGTAAATCTGGGTTAGCGTCAAATCCGTTCATGGTATGTTGTACATGCCTAAATTGTACATCTATAAAACTAGTTAGTTGATTGCTTAATTGATGTTCCCATTTAGCATAGCTATTGTATTCTTTTTTTAAAGCATTATTAGAATAGTATACTTTATTTATCTGAGCAAGACTTGGTATGCTTGGAATGCCATAAGGAAGATCTCCAAAATGTTGCCCATCATAGATATTCCAACCACCCCCTAAAGTGATTAGATCATTGCCTTTTTGGTAAGACAAAGATGCAATTTGCCCATAAAAATTATTGTCTAACCATCTTCTTCTTATAATATCGGGGTTAATGCTATTATATAATGGATTAGATGCAAATCCATAATCGCTTAATGTTACGCCAACTTTATACTCTTCATAATACCCCCGACCCTTTGTTAAGAAAACGGCAGTATTCCATTTTAAATTAGCATTCACTTCTTTATTATAAAATAATTGGTAATGCGTTTGCGTGTAGTTATCCGTTTGATTGTTGTATGGTGTTCCGGCTTTTTCTGTGCCTGCTGGATTGTATGTTCGGTTGGTTGCTAAACTATCTTCGGGTACACCATACCAAGCCTGGTAGGTTTTTTCTTTTCCTGAAAATATATTTAATCTTAGTGAAGATTTATCGCCCCAATAAGTACTACTTACAAAAAACGATTTTAAATCAGATTTTGCACGATCAATATATCCATCACTTTTTATATTACTTACACGTCCATCAATGGTGAAATGATTATTTATTAAACCAGTTCCAAATTGAAGACTATTTTTTTGTGTATTAAATGACCCAACACTGTTTTGTAAACTAAGATAATGGCTAGGGTGGTAGTCGTTGGTTGCCAAATTAATGGTTGCGCCAAATGCACTTGCACCGTTAGTAGAAGTGCCAACGCCTCTTTGAATTTGTATGCTACTTGCACTTGCGCTAATGTCAGGCAAATCTACAAAATAGGTGCCCATGCTTTCTGCGTCGTTGTAAGGAATTCCATTTAATGTCACGTTAATTCTTGTTGCATCTGTCCCTCTTATGCGTATGCCTGTATATCCCACACCTGTTCCTGCATCTGAGTTCGCAACTACTGACGTGGTGTTTTGAATTAAGAAGGGTAGATCCTGTCCTAAATTCACAAGTGCAATGTTAGCAGCGCTAACATTGCTTTTTGCGAACGGGCTGTTTTCACTAACCCTAACCGATTTCACCTCTAATGGGGGAAGGCTCCGGATACTATCGGTATACTTGTTGATACTGTCCTTTTTTGTAAGGAGCTGTCTTTGTTGCTGCGCCATTGAAGGGGCAATCAATAAAAATGAGGCAATTGTTCCCAATAACTTAGTCATGACTAATGTTTAAAAGTTAAAAATGGGAACAGGAATAATAAGCTATGAGAAGTGCACGAAAAGTGCGGTACCTTCCCTTCGCAGGAATTACCCTGTTCAGGTTCAACGGGTTTTATCTCAGCTT
>CANFLP010000101.1 GCA_947447835.1 Bacteroidota bacterium | reverse complement strand
GTTGATGGTGATTACGCTTTAGCTTCAAAAAACGGCACAATGGATCACAAAGAACATCCTGGTTTATTAAATAAATCTGGTCACCTAGGATTTTTAGGACATGGTGATGTAGTTAGATTTAAAAATATGCGCGTAAAAAGAATTTAAAAAACTAAACGCAAGTATAAATCACTCAAGTATACAAAACAAAAATGCCCTCCGTTTCGGGAGGGCATTTTTTATATCTAGTTATTAAATACTAGTTAAACAAGTATCTAACACCAATTTGAATTTGGTAACGAGAACCTAAGCTAGGGCTAGGCTTGTGATCTGAACTATAAGGAACTTTGTTAACACCATCTAAGTAAGGGAAACTGTATACAGGAGTTTTACCATCTGTATCAATTTTGCTATACACCAATGGAGTTGTAGTTGTTGGAACATAATAAACACCCCAATCCTTATTCAACAAGTTTGTGAAGTTATAGATATCAGCAGTGAAACGTAATGTGTGTTTGTTGCTACCTACAGTAAACTTAACATCTTGAGTAAAGTTTAAATCTAATTTATGTGTCCAAGGTAATACATAAGCGTTTCTTTCAGCAAATTGACCTCTACGAGAATTTAAATAAGGGTTTGCTTTAATGAATGCATCTAATTGATTCCATAAATCAGTTTGTGTTCTTGTATCAGCAACACCACTTACAGCAGAAGCATTGATTAATTTAATTTGAGATGCATCTTTTGGTACAAACATTAAGTCGTTATAAGTAATACCATCTCCGTTTACGTCACCACTTACATAGTAAGAAGTTGCATAGTTAGGAGCACCTTCGTAAACTAAACCAACTGAAGTCAAAGCGTTCTTGATGAATTCTTTTTTGTATACAACGCTCGCAATTATTCTGTGAGGCATATAGTTGTTAGAATATCCAAGAGCGAAATCGTTAGGATTTTCAGAAGTTACTTTAGATCCCCACATTGTTGCAGCAGTTGAACCACTCACAGCAGCATCTTTAGCTTCTTGTCTTGTATAAGCAGCAGTTAAGATAAAGTTTTTAGTGATTTTTTGAACTTGTAAAGTACCAGTCCAAGCATAACCAGCGCTAGAGTTAGTCATATATATCGCATTTGACATAGATGGGTTGCTAGCAGAGTTTGCAATACCCGCTTGAGGGTAAACAGATGTTTTAGGGAATCTCCAACGACCATCAGATAAACGTACTAAACCAGAAGAAGGCAATGCAATGTTTTGGAAAACAGAAGCATTGATTTGTTTTGTATAAGTTCCTTCTGCAGTCACTGTCCAACCATTACCTAATTTTTTATCCGCAGCTAAAGTAGATTTAAATACTTGTGGGAATTTATAGTTAGGATCTGTAACGTTGATAGAATAAGATTTACTTAAACCAGCAGTTGCACTTGGTCTGTATGCATTCACATCTGGATTAAAGATGTTTGTGCTAGTGTTTGCAAATGATCCAAACAATGCCATACCTGAGTTAGACGCTTGGTTTGAGATCCATACGAAAGGAGGTGCACCTTGGAATAAACCAGCACCACCACGAATTTGTAAAGTTTGGTCGCCAAATGCATCATAGTTAAATCCAATTCTTGGAGAGATTTGAACAGACATATTTGCAGCAGCACCTGTATTAGCATGTGTACCGTTGTAGAATTGCTTTAATGTATCAACTACTGGGTTGTACAAGAAAGTGTTGTAGAACTTAGTATAGTCAAAACGCACACCATAAGTGATTGTTAACTTATCTGTAGCTCTGTATTTATCTTGAGCAAAAACACCAGCTTCAAAATCTTTTGGACCTACTAATGGGAAATCACCACCACCTAAAGTGTATGATAAATTGTATTTATAAGCAGGCTTAGTTCCAGCAGCAGATGCATAGAAATCAGCTAAGTTATTGTATTGATATACACCTTCGTAGTTAGGAGAGAAACCATTTAAGTATTTCTTAAATGAAGTTTGTGTTCCTAATGTGATTTCGTGTTTACCTGCATAGATAGATAAGTTATCATTGAATTGATAAACGTCAGTATTTAATTTGTTACCGTAAGTATATAATTCATAACCGAAAGAAGTAAATCCTTTACCGTTACCATCTAAGATATCCACCATTGGAAATTCTTTGCTAGATAATGCATTTCTGAAATCTCTTAAAGCAGTGTATCCAACTTGTAATTTGTTGTTCATACGGTTGCTCAACTTAGAGTTTAACTCAGCAATGAAAACATTTGCGTTGTTGTTAATTTCATAGCCAGCACCAAAGAAAGGTAATGCAGTAGAACTTGCTTGTCTTGCAGCCAATGATCCACTATTTGATGGAGGAATTTGGCTAGCAGATTTTAAGTAGTTGTACTTAAATGTCAAAGTATTATTTGCGTTGATGTTCCAATCAATCTTAGCAGTTAAACGCTTAGATGAAGAAACATAAGAATATCCTTGATAAGCACCTGGATCATAATTGTACTTAGATTTCAAGAATGAAGCTAAAGCATCTAAATCAGCAGCTTGTGCAGCAGAGATAGTTGTACCGTTAGCAGGAGCACCTGGAGTTGCAGCAGTCCAAGTTGTACCTGGAGTTGTTGTAGCTTCTTGCTCACCATTCACAAAAATGAATAATTTATTTTTAATGATTGCACCGCCAGCAGTGAAACCTTTTAAATCGTAGCTATAATCTTGCTTAGGAATTTTAATTGTGTAAGGTGAATTCACTTCATAACCTTGCCAATCTTTATTCTTAAAGTATTGATAAACTGATCCAGAATAAGTGTTTGTACCGCTTCTAGAAACAGAGTTTACACCACCACCAACGAATCCACCATTCTTAACATCAAATGGAGAAGTGTTTACTTGGATTTGCTCAATCGCATCCAATGAAACTGCGTTAGCACCAGTTTGACCACCAATATCACCAGATAAACCAAATGAGTTGTTAAAGTTAGCACCATCAATTGTGATGTTATTTAACTGAGAACTTTGACCACCAAAAGAACCACTATTATAAGTAGGAGTCAATTTAATGATGTCTTTATAAGAACGAGAAATAGTAGGCAAACTTGTGATTTGATTTCTATTAAATGTTTCTTGAGAACCAGTACGTGCGTTATTGAAAACCTTATCTTGTCTTGTAGAAGAAACTACAACTTGCGCTAAGGTGCTGCTCGCTTCAACTAATTTGAAATTTGCTTTGTAGGCTTGACCTAATAACAAGTTGATATCATCTTGTTTTTCAGTTTTCATACCAACATAAGTAACTTGTAATAAGTAAGGACCACCAATTTTTAAGTTGGTTAAGTTATATCTACCATCATTACGGCTGGCAGTTACATACTTGGTTCCTGTTGGTTGGTGAACTGCAGTAACTGTTGCACCTGCAACACCTGCGTTTCCTACAGTGATTAAACCTTGTATTTCGGCTGTTGTTTCTTGTGCGTTTACTTTAATAATAGATATTAAAATAACCAATAACACAGACAAAGCTTGTTTTAAAACACTTTTCATTTTGTAAGGTATTTGTTTATGATTTTAAAGTGCGAAATTAAACTAAAACTTGTTAATTAACCATACATTTAGTTAACAAATCATTAACTAAGTTTCTGTAAAATAAATAGGGCCAAAAAGCAGCCTAGATGAACAAATATAATATTTTATTAAAATATTGAATAACAATAGATTATATATAATGTAAATTTGATTTAAAATGTGTAAATAATTATAAATCAGTCAATTAGCTAATTATATATTTGAATAATAAAGAATCTTAATCTAATCCTCCATTATTACCAATAAATCATAGATTTTTTTCGCAAAAGAGGCCTCGTAATTTGATTTTATTGCAAATTCGTCTATTTGCTCTACCGGAATAATGCGCTTAGTAGAACTTGTAATAAAAGCTTCCTTAGCGGTAGCGAATTCACTGATATTGACATCCCTTACCTGAAACGGGATATTATTTTGAGTACAAACCTCAATAATGTTCTTTCGAGTGACCCCTTTAAGCATGTTTTGCTGAGCCGTTACCAAGACATTGTCCTTGGTTACCAAGAAAAAATTAGATCTAGGACATTCGCTTACTACACCATTATGATGATATAGTATGTCATCAGCGCCTTGTTGCTTCATCCATGGTTGCAGCCAAATAGCCATTAGGTAGTCGGTTGTTTTTACCTCGGGTATCTGACGTTGATAATTATAGCTAGCTAGTTTTATACCAGACTGAGGTAAAGCTAAAGTTGGCTCCGCCAAAGGTGCTTGAATAATTATCAAATGCGGGTGTTCAATAGTGTATCCATCAGGTGCATCACCTCCAGCAATCAACATTCTCATGCCAGAATAGGCGAGTTGATTTTTTTGAATAAGTTCCTTCACTATGTTTTTAATGTCTTCTCTGGTTTGAGGAATATTCAGTCTCATTATTTCCGCAGAACGAAAAAAGCGATCTAAGTGATCATCTATAAAAAGCGGCTTATCCTTGGCTACCCTTAAAAAATCAAAAATGCCATACCCTCTTTGTACTAATAAATCTGTTACAGGAACACCTGCCGCGTTAATTGGCTTTATTTGATTATCTGAAAAAAAAAATAAACTCATCTTTAAATATTTATATAAAATTACAAATTAGTCCATTAACTTTTTCAATATAAATATAATCATGCAACAATTATTTAATTTCAACCAGACTAATCTAACAACTGCCTACTTTGGCAATAGGAATCACAAGTAACGATTATACGTTTACATCAAATTTGACTTTTGCATATGACCTCTTGTTGCAACAAAATAAATAATAAACATTTAAGCTAAGTTGTTTCATAATGCGATTTTTAAATAAGCAATCAACTATAATTGAAAATTAAACGATCTTGCTCATGGCATACGATATTGATTGTGATAACCTTAACTACCTTAAGCAATTTTTAAGTGCCCACACATTAATCTTATTAGTTACTTTGTTGTCTAATAGATTATACAAATTCAATTGTTATGAAAAAGAAGACTCATATTTATGCATTCATTATTACAATGGTTGCACTTACATTAACTACCCAAGTGACTAATGCACAAAGAGGTGGCCGTGGTGGTTTTGGTGGAGGACGAATAGGTGGAGGCTTTAGTGGAAATAGACTCAGTAGTGCACATTTTGGAGGCGGATTTAATTTGGGTTCTCGGGTTTTGCCGTTTGGGGGCATTTACCGTTTACCGTCATCTTATATACGTTTATCTTTTGGCGGATATCCCTATTATTTTTCTGATGGTTTGTTTTACGCATCCTATGGAGATTATTATGGTTTAATAGCGCCTCCTTTTGGTTTAACCTTAGGTATTTTACCAAGAGGCTATATAGGATTTAATTTTGGCGGTTTACCCTATTATTACCACAGTGGTGTGTTTTACCGCCCTACCGATGACAATAAATACCAGGTTGTTCAAGCACCTGTGGGTGCCGAAGTAAGTGCTTTACCTAAAGAGGCGAAGCCTTTAGTTGTTAATGATCAAAAGCTATATGAATACTTAGGTACTTATTACAAGGAAGTGACTGGTGAAGATGGCAAGCATAAATATATTGTGCAAGGAAAAGATGGTGTATTAAATACGGATAACAAAAATAGTAATGAAGTTACCGTAGTAAATGGTAACACTCAGGCTCCTGTTAACGTCGCTACTGTATATACACCAAGCGTGGGTGATATCGTATTACAATTACCTAGCCAATTTAGAGTAGTAATTGTAAATAATAAAAAATTATTCGTAACACCAGAACATATCTATTACGAAGAATTTGTGGAAGGAAATGTATTAAAATACAAAGTAGTAGGGATGTAATCCTTTTAAAGATTAATTAATTCTAAACCCCTATATTTTTTAGTATAGGGGTTTTTTATGCTTATATATGATTAAGCGATTTAAATACATTAAATTTATACAAGTAAAATAGTGCCAAATTTTTTCGACCATATCATAAAGCCGGCTGATAGTGCCAAGCCCTCTAGGAAAAAAATGCTGTTTCCTATTAATAAAGAATTGCGTGAATATTTAACTCATTACCAAAGAGAGGTTACCCTTCCAGTAACATATAAGGATCT
>CANFLP010000100.1 GCA_947447835.1 Bacteroidota bacterium | reverse complement strand
TTTCTGGCCAAATATATTGCATACTATTTTCAATATTTTTTCGTTCAAAGTGCTCAAAATGTGCATCTTATGAAACAAAAGTCAATAGTAGCAAGGCTTTAAGCACTAGGAAATTTTTTGAAAATAATCAGGATACTGTATCTGAGATAGGTATAATCCATGAGCTGGCGTCGAAAAATCTACATTTTGCTCATTTTTTGACATAATTATATCATGAAATACTTCTAAACTTATCTGACCGCGACCTACTTGAAGCATTGTCCCCACTAAACCCCTTATCATTCCCCTTAAAAACCGGTTAGCATCTATATTAAATGTGATCAAACTAGCCTCTTGAACCCACTGTGCCCTGGTAATATTACATTCAAACGTATTTACTGAAGTACTCTTCTTAGAAAAACTCTCATAATTCGTATAGGTTAATAGGCTATCTGCGGATGCTTGAAGCGCCATAACACTTACAGGGAAAGGATAATACCAAGAACGCCCCTCTAAAAAAGGTGATTTTTGGATATGCATCTTATAGATATAGGATCTTTTAATGGCATCAAACCGACAGTGAGCGGAAGATGGTACTATATATATCCCCTTAACCACAATGGTATTAGGCAAAATGGAGTTTAAATTATAAATATGCTTATCGGAGATGATTATATCAGTATCAAAATGCAGAAAATTTTGCAATGCATGTACACCAGCATCCGTTCTGGAAGCTCCGGTTAATGAAATAGATTGACGAAAAAGTATACGCATCGCATCTTCTAAAGCACCTTGAATGGTTTGTTGATTATTTTGAATCTGAAAACCCCCAAAAGTCGCTCCGTCATAACATACTTCAATAAAATACCTGGCCATCTATCTGAATTAAGTGATTGAAGACACTAAACTACATATTTTTTTAATAGACTCATTTTTAACTAATTCATAAAGACCCCTTTCTTAACTTAGCCTATCTAATAAACTATAGCATATGAATAAGCTAATTGTAGCGTGTATTTGCCTACTACTATTTAGTGCAAAGTTATTTGCACAGGAAGAAGAAAATGCGATTGATACTAGTTGGAAAAAAACTTATCGTGCATTTGCAACAAAAGAAAATGATTTGATACACACCAAGCTAGTAGCGAGTTTCAACTATAGTAAGTCGCAGATGAATGGCGAGGTTTGGCTACAAATTCATCCTCACTTTTATACGACCAATACAGTAGCATTAGACGCAAAAGGGATGGAAATTCATGAAGTTGCATTGGTGACAAATAGCGTAAATAAAAAATTGAAATATGCTTATGATGGATTAATGTTAAATATAGATTTAGATAAAAGCTATACCGCAAAAGAAAACTATACTATTTATATTAAATACACTGCCAAGCCAAATGACTTTAAAACAAAGGGAAGTGCGGCTATTACCGACGCCAAAGGACTGTATTTTATAAATCCACTTGGTACTGATACTACAAAGCCTACGCAAATATGGACACAGGGTGAAACAGAGGGAACTAGTGTATGGATTCCGATTATTGACAAACCGAATCAAAAATGTACGCAAGAGTTTCAATTAACTGTCCCAAGTAAATATGTATCTCTTTCCAATGGATTGTTGACAAAGCAAGTAGACAATAAAAATGGCACCCGTTTGGATGTTTGGAAGATGGACCTACCACACTCCCCTTATCTCTTTTTTATTGGTGTAGGAGATTATGCTGTAATAAAAGACACCTATCTAAGTAAAGAGGAAAGCACGAAAGTGGCTGATGGGAAAAGAAAGATTGAAGTAAGTTATTATATAGAGAAGGCATATGAGAAAGAAGCACGCAAAATTTATGGAAGAACCCCTGAGATGATTGCCTTTTACGAGCAAATACTGGGCACACCTTTCCCTTGGGCTAAATATGCGCAAATTAGTGGGCGTGATTATGTTTCAGGTGCTATGGAAAATACAACCTGTACTTTACATGGCGATGCAGTGCAACAAAATGCAAGAGAATTAGTAGATGGTAACGATTGGGAAAGTACTATTGCACATGAATTATTTCATCAATGGTTTGGAGATTTAGTAACTGCCGAAAGTTGGAGTAACCTTACAGTAAATGAAAGCTTTGCAGATTATAGCCAAACATTATGGCTAGAACATAGCAAGGGTAAGGATGCTGGACAATATGAAAACTATATTGGTTTAAGGTCTTACCTAGGAAGTCCGGGCGATGCAGAGAAAAACTTAGTACGTTTTTTTTATAAGGAAAGAGAAGATGTATTTGATTTGGTAAGCTATCAAAAAGGCGGACGGATTCTAAATATGCTTCGACACTATGTTGGAGATGACGCTTTTTTTGCATCTCTACACAAATATTTATCTGATAATAAATTTAATAACGGATCGGCTATTAAATTAAAGCTTGCTTTTGAATCAGTTACTGGCAAGGATTTAAACTGGTTCTTTAACCAATGGTATTTTAGCAATGGTCACCCATACGTTCGTATCACACAACAATATCAGGCGGATAAAAAACAAGTATTGGTTATAATTCAACAAACACAAACACAGGATAAGGTTTTTGAATTACCTGTTGGTATTGATATTTATGCAGCCAATAAAAAAGAGCATTATGAAGTATGGTGCAAAAACAGATTAGATAGTTTTTATTTTCCTGCTGCAATTATGCCAGACAACGTGAATGTAGATAGTGATAAAGTGCTTTTATGGGCGAAGGAAGACGCTAAGCCTTTAGCGCAGTTCGTTTATCAATACAACCATGCAGCTAATTTTATGGACCGCTTTGAGGCAATGAATGAGGTTGTAGAGAATATGTCTAAACCCGAAGCACAAGCCATTGTAAAAGCCGCACTAAAAGATAGCTTTTATGTAATTCGTTTAAAAGCAATTCGTGCATACAATCCAGCCGCTATGAATGGCGAAGTGGAAGCAACAATTGCTTCTATAGCATCAAAAGATCCTTCAACACAAGTAAGACAGGAAGCGATTGATGCTATTGGCACGCTAAATAAATCAATCTATAAAGACCAATTTATACAATGGACAAATGACGCTTCCTATTTAGTGGCAGGATCCGCTTTAGAAGCACTAGAAAAAATAGACTCTGCATCTGCAATTGCTATTGCAATCAAGGCCTCCAAGGGTGTCATTAAGAAAAGATTAAATACGGCTGTAACAAATATTTTATCAAAGTACGGGGACGAAAATGTTTTTGAATTTGTAGCTGCAAAATATGAGGGTTTAAGCATTCAGTCCGAAGAAAAGTTTTATATGACTATACCTTTTGCAGATTTATTAATTAAAACTACCAATGAAGCTAAATTTAAAAAAGGAATTGATTTAATAGTAGCTTTTAGAGACGCAATACCAGAGGGTTACAAAGTGCAAACCGACCCCTACTTTAATGTAAAAGTTTTAGGGACTATTTTAAAAGCGAAGAAACAAAAAGGAGAGGATAGTTTAGTGAAGATAGTGAGCGCAGTATTGCCTAAGATGTAATATTATTTCAGGAATGTATTCAACTCAATACAGTAATTGAAAAAAAGGAGCCCTCGAATTGAGGGCTCCTTTTTTAATATCATTAAATAACTAATTACAAATCATTTTTACCATCCTCCGCTAGCTCCACCGCCGCCGGAGCTTCCACCACCAAATCCGCCGAATCCACCGCCTCCAAAGCCACCACCACTGTCCCCTCCGCGGCCACCGCCTCCACCACCAAGCAATGATCCTAACAACATGCCTGTAGCAATATCGCCGAATCCACCACCACCTATGTTTGATCCGCCAGCGCCACCATCTCTTCTGCCTACAATAACAACAATTACAATTGCAATTATCACAAACATCAATAAGGAACCGCCAGTGTCTTTAGCCTTTTTAGCTCTTGCAACTTTATATTCGCCGATTGCTGCTTTTGCAATATCATCAGTTGCTTTATCAAGTCCTTCGTAATAGGCGCGTGCACGAAACGAAGGTTTAATATCATTATCGATTATACTATTAGCAGTAATGTCTGGTATAGCACCTTCTAAACCGTATCCAACTTCTATTCTTATTTTTTTATCATTAATAGCAACTAATAATAATACGCCGTTGTTGGTTTTTTTATTACCTATCCCCCACTCTCTAAATAATTTTGTCGCATATTCCTCAATTGGATTGCCGTCAAGTGTTGGCAATATAACAACTGCAATTTGGTTAGAGCTACTATCATCAATGGTAGTTAATTTAAATTCAAGCCTTGCTTTTTCTTCAGGACTTAAAACTCCAGCTAAATCATTTACTAATTTAGGTGGGTCAGGCTTGGAGATTACATTCTGTGCCCTTAACCCATTAATAGTTAACGATAACCCTATTGTAAATAATAAGAGAAATTTGAATGCTTTCATAGTGATTATTTTCCAATCATGATTTCGTCAGATAATTCATTCGTGTCTGTCCCTCTGTCATATGGAAAATGAGCGCTTAGTGCTTCCCCAATTTCTTTAATAACAGTGGAGATGCCTAACACATAATTCATGGACTTGAAATGCCCAGTCATTTCTTGCACCTGACTGTACCAAAATTCAATTCCCATCTTTTCATAAATACCTTGGTCAGCATAAACAGCCAATTTTTTATCGCTTACTGCAACGTAAACCAATACCGCGTTTCGTTCCTTGGTTTCGTTCATTTTATGCTTAAAGAATATTTCTGTAGCCCTAGACAAAGCATCGCCTTTACCAAGCTTGGTTTCAACATACACGCGTATTTCACCGCTTGTGTTTTTTTCAGCTAATTGAATAGCCTCCACAAGCAATTGCTTGTCGGAGGTAGTCAATAAGGTATCAGCACTTCGTTTGAAGGGATTCCACATAATAGAATGGGTTATAAATCGTCGTTATTAAAATTTCACTTCTGGTGCCTTACTTGCACTTTCTTCAGCTTTGAATCCTTCTTTAGTTTTAAAGCCAAACATATTAGCAACTAAGTTTAAAGGGAAGGATCTAGCTCTTTTATTATAATCAGCAACAGCGCCGTTAAAATCGTTTCTTGAAACTTTAATTCTATTTTCTGTTCCTTCTAATTGCGCTTGCAATCCACGGAAAGCTTCATTTGCTTTAAGATTAGGATAGTTTTCAGACACTACCATTAAACGACCTAAAGCTTGAGACAATTGACCTTGGTTTGCTTGAAACTGTTGTAATTTTTCTGGAGTTAAATCCTTTGCATCTACTTTCATTTGTGTAGCACTTGCACGAGCAGTAATTACACTTTCTAAAGTTGATTTCTCAAAATTTGCTTCCCCTTTTACAGATGCAACCAAGTTAGGAATTAAATCTGCGCGACGCTGATAGTCACTTTGAACATTATTCCACATTTGATTTACAGTTTCATCTTGGGACACTAAACCGTTGTACCCGTTACATCCCATACCGAATAAGATAACGATTACTCCTAAAAAAATGAATAAACCTAAATTTTTGCGTAACATAGTTTTGTATTTGTTTATAAAGATAGAGCAAAGCTAGTACCAAATTCGATTTCTGCCGTTTAGTCGTATTTTTATTATTGATATACTGACAAAAAAATCCCTCCAGCTTACTGAAGGGATCTATTTAACTTTTTATTAAGAATCGGCTGACAAAATAGTTTTTCTGCCTGCATCAGTTCACAATTAGTTTTTCTGCCTGCATCAGTCGCTTACGCGACTTCTCCTTTGATTGCAGCGATACCTGGAAGGGTTTTGCCTTCAAAGTACTCTAACATAGCGCCTCCACCTGTGCTTACATAACTTACTTTGTCATGGTAGCCAAACTGGTTCACTGCTGACACACTATCTCCACCACCCACTAAGCTAAAAGCTCCATTTTGAGTAGCTTCCGCAACTGCATCTGCAATAGCTTTTGTACCAGCCTGAAAATTAGGCATTTCGAAAACGCCCATTGGACCATTCCATAAAATAGTTTTGCTCGCTAAAATCACTTTTGCAAACTGAGCTCTAGATTCAACACCCGCATCTAATCCTTCCCATCCATCAGGTATTTCACCGCTTGCACAGTTTTGAGTATTTGCATCGTTGCTAAATTTATCAGCAATAATATTATCAATAGGCAAATGAATATTTACTCCTTTTGCCTTTGCTTTTGCTAAGATTTCTAAAGC
>CANFLP010000099.1 GCA_947447835.1 Bacteroidota bacterium | reverse complement strand
TTTTTACTGCTTCTGCTATTGCTGCAGCATCGTAATGACATTCCTGGTGTAATTCTTTTAAGCTACCGTGCTCAACTATTGCATCTGGGATTCCAAGAATTGTAATTTGACTTTTGTAACCATGGGTATTCATGAATTCTAAAATGGCAGAACCCAAACCGCCTACTACTGTTGCATCTTCAACCGTAACAATCTTGTCATAGTTTTGGAATACTTCATGTAATAATTCCTCGTCTAAAGGTTTTACAAATCTAATATCATAGTGAGCAGGGTCAATTCCTTCTGCTCTTAAATTGCGAATTGCAGTTTGTGCAAAATTTCCAGGATGTCCTAATGAAAGTATGGCAATTTCTTTTCCATCTTTTAATTTTCTTCCCTTACCAATTTCTAATTTCTCAAACGGTTTTTTCCAATCAACCATTACACCTTCGCCACGAGGATAACGAATCACGACTGGTAATTGTATTTCTGGTAATTGTGCTGTATACATTAGGTTGCGCAATTCTTGTTCGTTCATTGGCGCAGCAATAATCATATTAGGGATGCATCTAAAAAATGCAATATCATAACAGCCGTGGTGAGTAGGACCATCTTCTCCAACTAAACCAGCACGGTCTAAGCAAAATACAACAGGTAATTTTTGCAAAGCAACATCATGTATTACTTGGTCATATGCACGTTGCATAAAAGAACTATATATATTGCAAAACACTTTCATGCCCTGAGTTGCTAAGCCTGCGCTTAAGGTAACTGCGTGTTGCTCGCAAATGCCCACGTCAAAAGCGCGGTGAGGCATTGCATCCATCATAAATTTTAGGGAAGAGCCACTTGGCATTGCTGGAGTAACCCCCATAATATTAGGGTTTTGCTCGGCAAGTTCAAGCAAGCTATGTCCAAAAACATCTTGGTATTTTGGAGGTTGAGGGGTTTCAATTTTTTTCTTGATAATCTCACCTGTTAATTTATCAAACAAACCTGGTGCATGCCATTTGGTTTGATCTTTTTCCGCAAGTTCAAAACCCTTGCCTTTTACGGTTAGGATATGTAAAATTTTAGGACCAGGGATTTCACGTAAATCTTTGAGGGTGTCAACCAATTTAGTAATGTTATGGCCATCAATTGGTCCAAAATATCTTAATTGTAATGCTTCAAATAAATTACTGCTTTTGGAAACCACCCCTTTTAAGCCAGCTTCTACTTTTGAAGCCATGTCTCTTGTAAAATGCTTGCCAATAGGGAGTTTCCCCATTAGTTGCCAAAGTTCATCTCTAAATTTATTATAAGTAGGAGAAGTGCTAATGTCGGTTAAATATTCCTTAAGCGCACCCACATTTGGATCAATGCTCATACAGTTGTCGTTCAAAACAATCAACACATCACTGTCTGCCACGCCCGCATGATTCATTGCTTCAAATGCCATACCAGCAGTCATAGAACCATCACCAATAATAGCAACTGATTTTCTGTTCTCGCCTTTATATTTAGCTGCCATTGACATGCCCAAAGCTGCAGAAATGGAAGTAGAAGAGTGACCAACGCCAAAAGTATCATAAGGGCTTTCGGAGCGCTTAGGAAAGCCGCTTAATCCGTTGTATTTTCTATTGGTAATAAACTCGTCACGACGTCCAGTCAGAATTTTATGTCCATATGCCTGATGTCCTACGTCCCAAACCAATTGGTCATATGGAGTATCGTACACATAGTGAAGGGCTACACTTAATTCTACCACACCAAGGCTGGATGCAAAATGACCACCTTGTACACTTACCACATCAATAATGTATTGACGTAATTCATCACAAACCTGATGGAGTTTCTCCCTAGACAGTTTTTTCAGGTCATCAGGTGAGTCAATAGTCTTTAATAATGGGCCAGCCTCAAAATGCATTCGCAATAATTGTTATGTAAAAGTAAGTTAATAACATAAATATCGGCTAAAAGTTTACTCAAAAATCCCCGTCCTCCACTTATCTATGAATATTGCCTTTAATCTAATAATTAGGCTAAAAAGCAGGCCTAATGGAGTAAATTTGGATACTATGAAAAACAGCAGTCGTATATTTTGGATTTGTCAAGTAGCTGGTTGGTTTAGCTATGCTCTAACGATTGTGTTTTTTGCATATGTGCTTGAAAAGCAACTGAGCGATATTTTTCTTAGAAGAATTGTGGTGAGTGTCTTTTTGGGAATTCTATTTACTTCCTTGTTAAGACAGACATTAATACAAAATCAATTAAGGCCCCCAACTCCATCTAGTGAATGGTGGAAGATTTTCATGTCGGTTATTCTGTTTTCGGTTATTTATAGTTTTATATCAGATTCTTTAATTGAAATTTTAAGACTGTATGAGCCAAGAGAAAACGGGAAGTTGGTTAAAAACGAGTTTGTTTTTTCAATTACTGAAATTGTAAAAAATTGGAACTCAGAAAGAGTAGGAAAAAGATTTTTATTTGGTTTAATTTTTGATACGCCCATTTTTTTAGTTTGGATTTCTATTTATATTCTTTGGCATTACATTGAGTTCACTAATTCCGAGGCCATTAATAAGGTGAAATTAGAATCATTAATTAAGGAGTTGGAATTAAAGACTATCAAGTCTCAAATAAATCCACACTTTATTTTTAACGCATTAAATAGTATTAGAGCATTGGTAGACGAGGATCCCAAACGTGCTAGACAGGCCATTACCGAATTGAGTAATATTTTAAGAAGTAGTATACAGGCTGATAAAATCGAAGTAACAAGTTTAGAAAAAGAGTTGGCGATTGTGAAAGATTATTTAGCACTTGAGTACATCCGATTTGCGGACAGACTTAAAATTGTATATGAAATTGAAGATGCCACTTTGCATAATCAATTGCCGCCAATGATGTTACAAACCTTGGTTGAAAATGCCATCAAACACGGACTAGGAAAGCAACCTGGAGACTGCATTATAAAAATTGTATCTAGGTTTGAAGATAATAAACATGTTTTAAAAGTAATCAACACGGGTATTTTACAACCATCCGAAAATGATGGTTTTGGATTGCAAAGTACCAGAGAGCGATTAAATATTTTATATGGAGGAGAAGCGTTATTTGAAATTTACCAATGTGAATCCAAACAAGTAACCGCCAAATTAGTAATACCAATTCACCAGTAAATTAGAAAAATATAACAATATGCCTACTACCCCAATTAAAGCGATTATTATAGACGACGAAAGATTAGCGAGGAATGAATTAAAAAAGCTATTGGAACAACATCCTGAAATTCAGGTGATTGACGAGGCGAGTAATGTAGATGAAGGTGTAGAAAAAATTGATATCACACGTCCAGATTTAATTTTTTTAGACATTCAAATGCCAGGCAAAACAGGCTTTGATTTATTGGCAGAACTTGAAAAATCGCCAAGGGTTATTTTCACAACTGCATATGATGAATTTGCTTTAAAAGCTTTTGAGGTAAATGCTTTAGATTATTTATTAAAGCCAATTGACCCTAAACGTTTAGCAGATGCAATTCAAAAATTACAAACCGAAATACAATTAGAACAAGCAAGTTTGATGGGAGCCAACCGAGGGCCATTAACCGAAGCCGATCAAGTATTTGTGAAGGATGGAGAAAAATGTTGGTTTGTGAAATTAGCTGAAATCAGATTGTTCGAAAGTGTCGGCAATTATGCAAAAGTGTATTTCTCAACCCATAAGCCACTTATCCTAAAATCCTTGAATGCGTTGGAAGATCGTTTGGATGAACGTGTATTTTTCAGAGCCAATCGCAAGCATATTATAAACTTACATTGGATAGAAAAAATTGAACCTTATTTTAATGGAGGCCTATTGGTAGAGTTGAAAGGAGGCGAAAAAATTGAAATTAGTCGTCGCCAAACCGTTAAGTTTAAGGAAATGATGAGCTTTTAACAAACCCAAGTCCAAAGATTAGTTTAATTATTTGTTCAAGCTATGAATGGCTGCGGCAATTTCATGTATTAATGCCGGGTCTTTTTCTACAGCATTGCCTACCACAATAATATCTGCACCTGCTAAACAATTTTCCTTTGCTTTATCGGCAGTTGTGATACCTCCACCTACAATCAATGGAATTTGAATGTATTTAGCAACCTGTTGAATCATGGCGGTTGGTATTGCGCTTTGTGCGCCACTGCCTGCATCCATATAAATAAGCTTTAATCCAAGCATTTCACCGGCCATTGCAGTACATGAAGCAATATCGTTTTTATTGGCTGGGATGGGGTTGGTATTAGAAATATATGACACTGTTGTGGGTGTGCCACCGTCCACCAACATATATCCAACTGGAATAATCTCCAATCCACTTTGCCTCACAAAAGGGGCACTAATTACATGTTGTCCAATGAGTAATTCTGGATTGCGACCTGATATTAAAGAAAGATATAAAAGGGCGTCTGCCTTAGGCGTAATCTGGTCGGGTGAGCCAGGGAATAAAACTACTGGAATTGTGGACTTTGCTTTGATGGTTGAAACCACTTTATCCAAGGTATCGGTAACTACCAAACTACCACCGACAAATAGGTAATCTACATTAGCTAGTATGGCAAGTTCAATGGTCTTCAAAAGCGTTGCATCGTCTATCTTATCGGGATCAATTAGCACCGCAAAGGCTTTCTGGGCGTTCACTTTAGCCTTGCTTATGTTATCGTGTATCGTATGCTTCATTGTAAATCCTAATTAATTATTTCACGCCCTCAAAGGTCAAAAATATCAATTTTAAGCGTAAGGACCCGAAACAATCCTATTTATTACAAAAAAAATCGATTCCCCCTATTTTTTTTTCTTAAGAAACTAACATCTGGTGGGGATAAATCATAGAAATCAATGGGGTTATGGGCTTTCGAATAATTATAAATCCTTATCCACAGCTGTTGATATTTCGGAGAAGGAATTATCAAAGTAGAAGGATATTTTCGTATACCCATCAAGGTTTTTAACAAACCTTAGTGGGAGAGCAATAAATACCCTATAAATAGAATACGACCATGGCTAATCCAAAAACAAAAACAAGCGTAAAGAACGACTTGGGAAAAGGACTAAAATTTTCTCGCCGATTTACAAAAGACAATGTGTCTCCATTTGATTTATTTGAATACGACTATCGTGATAGCGTAATCAAAAATCCGAACGGAGAAAAAGTGTTTGAAATGACAAACGTAGAAGTTCCAAAACAATGGAGCCAAATTGCTACGGACATTTTAGCGCAAAAATATTTTAGAAAAGCAGGCGTTCCTCAAGCGGATGGTTCTCTAGGTAGAGAAACTTCTGTAAAGCAAGTTGCACATCGTATGGCAAATTGTTGGAGAGTATGGGGAGAGCGTTATGGTTATTTTGCTACTACAAATGATGCACAAGTATTTTATGAAGAATTAGTATATAGTATTTTAAACCAAGCATGTGTGCCTAACTCGCCACAATGGTTTAATACAGGATTACACGAAAGCTATGGTATTACTGGTGGAGCGCAAGGTCACTATTATGTTGACCCAATTGATAAAGAATTAAAAAGATCAACAAGTGCTTACGAGCGTCCACAACCACATGCTTGTTTTATTTTAAGCGTGAGCGATGATTTAGTGAACGAAGGGGGTATTATGGACTTATGGACAAGAGAAGCAAGAATTTTCAAATACGGTTCTGGCGTAGGTACTAACTTCTCTCAAATTAGAGGAGCAAACGAAAAATTATCAGGAGGTGGTTCTTCAAGTGGTTTAATGAGCTTCTTGAAAATTGGTGACCGTGCTGCTGGTGCAATTAAATCTGGTGGTACAACTCGTCGTGCTGCTAAAATGGTTTGTTTGGATTTAGATCACCCAGAAGTTTTAGAATTCATTAACTGGAAAGTACAAGAAGAAGATAAAGTTGCTGCATTAGTTGCTGCTGGTTATGATAATGGATATGAAGGAGAAGCGTACGCAACTGTTTCAGGTCAAAATTCAAATAACTCTGTTCGTATTCCAAATAGCTTCTTTAAAGCATTATCTGAAAATGGAAATTGGGAATTAAAAGCTCGTACCGATGGTCGTGTAATGAAATCTATTCCAGCAAAAGAAGTATGGGAGCAAATCGCAAACGCTGCATGGCGTTGTGCCGATCCTGGTACTCAATATGACACTACAATTAACGAGTGGCATACA
>CANFLP010000098.1 GCA_947447835.1 Bacteroidota bacterium | reverse complement strand
TCGTTTGGTTTACCGCCAATAGTACCTCTAAATCCTGAGATGCTTTTTATAAGAGACATAGTGTTATTTTTTACTTTTAAAAAAGGATTTACAAATTTACTTCAAATTTTTGCACTTCCTTGTATCTTTATCAAATGATGCAAGACTTTCTAGCAGGTTTAATGGCTAATGACAGGGCTTTATTTTCCACAATTAATGGGAAATGGACTTGTGGGCTTTTTGATGCCATCATGCCATGGGTTAGGGACTCCAAAAATTGGATTCCATTGTACGTTATCATACTGGCCTTTCTTTTTTACAAATGGGGAAAGCAAGCTTGGAAATGGGTGGTTATAGTTGGACTAAATGTTGCTTTAACCGATCAAATTAGTAGTAGTTTTTTCAAGCCTTTTTTTCATAGACTAAGACCCTGTGCTGATCCTGAATTAATGCATCAATCAAGGTTGTTATTAGACCATTGTTCGGGCGGATTTAGTTTTACTTCCTCACATGCGGCTAATCATTTTGGAGTTGCCATGTTTGTAGTCATGACTTTACAGCCCTTATTTAAAAATTATCGCTTTATATTTTTGCTATGGGCGGCGACTATTTCGTATGCGCAAGTTTATGTGGGTGTACATTATCCATTAGATATTTTAGCAGGGGCATTCATTGGCATACTTGTTGGGTATTTTAATGGAAAATTATTCCGCAAGTGGCAAGGAAATATAGTTGCTTAATATACTCATTCACAATTAAGTAATTTTCAAAATACTTCCAAGCATCCTCCAATAAATTCTATGATACTTTTAAGATTATACTATGAATAAAAATACGTTTATCCTTTTGCTAGCTGCCTGTGTAGGAATCTATATGGTAGGAAGCTTTATGATTCCGCTAATGGATATTGATGCTTCACAATATGCATCAATTAGCAGGGAAATGTTAGAGCGTAATAGTTTTTTGCAGGTATTTGATTTGGGTAAAGATTATTTAGACAAGCCTCCTATGTTATTTTGGTTATCGGCATTGTCTATGAAAATATTTGGGGTACATGACTGGGCTTATCGTATTCCTTCCTTATTATTTTTAGGTATTGCATTATACGCCACATTTATATTCACACAATTATATTATAGTATTTTAACGGCACGTTTAGCTACTATTATCCTTGCAAGTTGTCAGGCATTTTTCCTAATTGCACACGATGTAAGAACAGATACCATGTTGGTAGGCTGGGTGATGTTAAGTATTTATTTATTGGTTAAATGGGCCGAAGGTAATCGTAATACAGATTTCTTTTTAGCGATAATAGCATTAGCAGGGGGTATGATGACTAAGGGGCCCATTGGATTAGTAGTGCCTGTGCTTGCACTTGCACCACATTGGATAGCGCAAAAAAAATGGGCATTCTTTTATAAGCCAATTTACATTCCAGGTTTAATACTATTGGCTTTATTATTATTTCCAATGAGCTGGGGATTGTACCAACAATATGATTTACATCCAGGTAAACTTATTAATGAACGCCCAATCAAATCGGGTTTGGAATTTTATTATTGGACACAGAGCTTTGGAAGATATACAGGCCAGAATTATTACAAAGAAATGGGGTATTTTACCTTTTTGCTCGAGAATATGTTTTGGAGTTTTCTGCCTTGGATTTTTGTTTTTTTATGGGCGTTGCTTGCAAAAGCTTTTATGATCATTAAAGACGGATTATTTAAACCAAGTACAGAGTTGATTACTTTTTTTGGTTTTGTACTTACTTATTTGGTACTATCACGAAGTCAGGCACAGTTGCCGCATTATATATTTGTAGTATTTCCTTTAGCTGCAATTTTAACGGCAAGCCATTGGGAAAAAACGCTTTGGAATAATCAATCTGTGGCAAAAGGAGTAAAAGGATTTTACGCCTTTCATTTATTTATTTTTTCTGTCCTTGTTATAGCAGCAACCCTAATTGCACTAGTGCCGTTTGGTGTAATAGGAGGTGTTGGTAAATTAATAGGATTGATTGTTCTTATTTTACTTATTACTTTACTGGTATCTAATCGTACTATGGGTCAAAAATGGCTTTATATGTCCGTGGTCTTAATGCTTGGTGTGAACACATTTATGAACACCCATTTTTATCCTAATTTATTAAAGTTGCAATGGGGAAATCAATTAGCTGAAGTGATTCAAGATAAAGGTTGGGATAAGGATAAAATGATTTTGTATAAAATTCCAAATAGCAATGCTTTTCATTATTACGGACAACATGTATTTGCGAATACAAAAGACAGCCTGCAATTGAAAGAGGGGGACTGGGTCATTACAGATACAGTGAATGATAGTAGCTTAAAAGTGCAATTTGCTAAGAGTGTTCAGCATTATAAGTCCAATAGGTTCCATGTTACTATGTTAAGCTTACCTTTTTTAAATCCGAAGACAAGGGCTGGAGAAATAACGCCTTTTGAAGTACTTGAGCTGAAAAAGTAATTAATAAGTAAATCTGTTCAAATGGTAACTTATAACTGCTTTAGTTAAAAGTGAAGGTCGTTTTGTTTTTTGGAGCGCTTAATTCAAAACTTTTTCTTTGCCCAGCTGTTTTTGCATGAATGATATTTATCTGCGAAGGGTCAATGCCAAATAGTATTTCACAAAAAACGTCCAGTTGCTTTAATTGTTTAACGTTCTTCACTTCAAAATAGCTCCACACACTTTCTTTTTGAATTTCAAAACCAACAAACTCCATCTTCCCTTTTAGTCCATTGGCAGTAAGCGCTAATCTTTTTTGAACATATAAATTAATATACTCCTCTGCCTTTGCTTTTTGCTTAGGGTCTGCTAAATCAAGTTTAACATGGTATTCCTCTTCTAGTCTTGTTTCTAAATCGGTGGTAAAAGTGCGCACACTCATTTCTAAGCTTGCTTCTTTCTCATTATGATTAATGTCTATAACGGAAACATAAAATGGATGCATTAATGCAATCAATAGGGTAGCTAGTGGTTTTAATCCAATCCAAGTCATATTCTTTATATTTGTCTAGTGCAAATGTCTTGATTAATTACTTAGCCTTAAAATTTGATTTATGGACGAAATTGGAATCTACCTGCATTTGGGTTTTAGACATATCATGGACTGGGAGGCTTGGGACCATATCCTATTTGTATTAGTATTGACCCTACGCTACCAATGGACGGACTGGAAAAAGTTGTTAGTCTTAGTTACGGCCTTTACCGTTGGTCATTCTGTTACCCTAGCTTTAAGCACACTAAACTGGGTTAACTTTCCATCAGCACTCATTGAGTTTTTAATTCCAGTTACGATCTTACTTACAGCAATATCTAATTTTTGGGTAAAAACCTTTGATTTTAAGTCAAAATACCCCCTAATTTACTTTTTAGCGCTGTTTTTTGGACTAATTCATGGGTTAGGCTTTAGCACTTACTTAAAAAGTTTACTTGGAAAGGAGGAGTCAATTATTGGACCGCTCTTCACTTTTAATCTAGGTTTAGAGCTAGGTCAGCTACTCATTGTTAGCTTAATTTTAATTATTTCATTTATATTCGTATCTGTATTAAAAGTAAAAAGAGTGCGCTATTTACAGATAGGATCTGGGATTGCAATGGCTTTTGCTTTAAATATGGTATTAGATAGAATCGTTCCGATTATTAAATAGAAAAAAATCACAAATGAAGAAATTATTGACGCTCGGTTTTCTTGTATTGAGTTCATACTCAGTAATTGTTGCGCAAGACATTCGCAACAACCCAACATCAAACCACGGAAACAAGTTTGAGCAATTGGGAACAATTTTGCCAACACCAAACGAATATCGTACAGCGAGTGGTGCACCTGGTCCAAAGTATTGGCAACAACGTGCAGACTATGATATTAAGGCAACATTAGACGAGAAAAAATTATTATTAAGTGGTGCTGAAACAGTTACTTACTATAATAACTCTCCAGATGTATTGACTTATTTATGGTTGCAATTAGACGAGAATGAGCATAGCTCAACCAAGAATGCAGGTTATCCAGACGGTAGCGCATTAGGTAGAGGTATAAGTCCTTCAACTATCGACAAATTAGCAGAAGAAAAAACAGATAACGGTTTAGGAGACAATATTTTAAAAGTTACAGATGCGTTAGGTGCAAAATTAAAGTATACTGTGAACAAGACAATGATGCGTATTGAATTACCTACAGCATTAAAGCCTGGTCAAAAATTTGCATTTAAAATTGACTGGAATTACAAAATTACTGATCGTATGACTATTGGTGGTCGTGGTGGTTATGAGTTCTTCCCAGAAGACGGCAACTACTTATTTACAATGACACAATGGTATCCTCGTTTATGCGTTTACTCAGACTTCCAAGGATGGCAACACCATCAGTTTACAGGAAGAGGAGAGTTCGCCTTAACTTTTGGAAATTATAAAGTAGCAATTACTGTACCTGGTGACCACGTTATCATGGCAACAGGACAATGTCAAAACTATCCTGCTGTATTGAGTGCTGCTCAATTGGCTAGATGGAATAAAGCACAAACATCTTTCACTGAACCAGTGGAAGTAGTAACCTTAGAGGAAGCTAAAAAAGCAGAACAACATCCTGTGACTACTCAAAAAACTTGGGTATTTAATGCAGAGAACGTACGTGACTTCGCATTTGGAAGTAGCCGTAAATTTGTATGGGATGCATTGGCAACAAATGTAGAAGGTAAAAAAGTAATGAGCATGAGTGCTTATGGAAAAGAAGCTTATGGTTTATACCGCAAGTTTTCTTCTAAGGCAGTTGCACATACCATTAAATCTTATTCTAAATTTTCTATTCCTTATCCATACCCTGTAGCACAAAGTATTGAAGCTGCAAACGGAATGGAATACCCAATGATTTGCTTTAACTATGGCCGTACTGAAAAAGACGGTTCTTATACCGAAGCTACTAAGAATGGTATGTTAGGTGTAGTTATTCATGAAGTAGGACATAACTTTTTCCCAATGATCGTGAACTCTGATGAGCGTCAATGGTCTTGGATGGATGAAGGGTTAAACTCTTTCGTACAATATTTAACACAAGAATTATACGATAATAAATTCCCTTCTCGTGGTGGTCCAGCTTGGTCAATTGTTGATTATATGAAATTACCAAAGGATCAATTAGAGCCAATTATGACGAATAGTGAAAACATTATTGGTTTTGGTCCTAACGCGTATACTAAGCCAGCAACTGGTTTAAATATTTTACGTGAAACAATCATGGGTCGTGATTTATTTGACTATTCATTTAAAGAATATGCTAGACGTTGGGCATTTAAACATCCAACACCTGCCGATTTATTTAGAACTATGGAGGATGCAAGTGCTGAGGACTTAGATTGGTTCTGGAGAGGCTGGTTCTATAGTATTGATCCTTGTGATATCGCAATTGATACTGTGAAACATGCAGTATATGATCCAACTGCTGCTGCACCTGCTGCTGGTGGTATGGGGCCTCGTGGTGGCGGTATGAATGCAGGAGGAAGAAGTTTAGACAAGCCTTCTGTAAACGCATTTGAAGACATTTCTAAAATCAGAAACAGAGAAGACAAGTCAATTGTATTCTTAACTGATGCAGATACTACTTTACGTGATTTTTACTGGAGATATGACAGAGGTATTGAGCCTTATGATTCAGTAACTAAACAACCAGCTCCAAACTTTGGTGCCCCATCTGTATTAAATGATGAAGAGAAAGCTAAATATGCAAATGCAAACTTGTATGAAATTACCTTCTTAAACAAAGGCGGTTTAGTAATGCCAATTATTGTTGAATTTACTTTCGCAGATGGCACTAAGGAAACAAAACGTTTACCTGCACAAATCTGGAGAAAGAATGAAAACAAAGTGACTAAAGTATTCTATACAAGCAAAAAAGCGGTTGCTATTAAATTAGATCCAATGCGTGAAACAGCCGACATTGATGAAACAAACAATAGCTGGCCTAATGTTGCTGAACCTAGTAAATTTACTTTGTTCAAAACTAAGTCAGTTGGTCGTGGTCAGTCAATTGGATTGTCTCCAATGCAAGCTGCAGCAACAAAGAAATAATTTCAAATCCACTCATAAATAATGGATTTGATATAGTAAGTACGTTTTATACTAAAGCCGCTGAGCAATCAGCGGCTTTTTTTGTATATTTATTAAATAATCTTAACACTATGAAAAGACTACAATTTATTTTATTATTCCTTGTTGCGTTGATTGCTGATGATGCGATGGCACAACGTAGACCTGTTGAATTGGCGGATCCTAATGCACCTGCAACAAAAT
>CANFLP010000097.1 GCA_947447835.1 Bacteroidota bacterium | reverse complement strand
TAAACCAAAATTGCTTGTTTGTGATAATTCAGGATTATTTACATGCCATTCAAACTCGTCACGGAAATGACGGATTGCATAAGCAACTGGCCATGAAGCCGCGTCGCCTAATGGACAAATAGTATTCCCTTCTATCTTTCTTTGAATATCCCACAGTAAATCAATATCACTCATCTCCCCTTTACCGCTTTCAATTTTTTGTAAAATCTTTTCCATCCAACCAGTTCCTTCTCTACATGGTGAACATTGACCACAACTTTCATGACGATAGAATCTTGCCAAAGTCATTGTATTTTTAACAATACATTGGTCTTCATCTAAAACGATAAAGCCGCCTGATCCTAACATAGAACCAGTAGCAAAACCACCATCACTTAAACTTTCATAGTTCATGTAACGCGTTTCACCCTTAGCCGTTTTCAATAATAAATTTGCAGGTAAAATTGGAACAGATGATCCACCAGGAATACAAGCTTTTAATCGTTTACCTCCTTTAATACCACCACAATACTCGTCGCTATAAATAAATTCCTCTACCGAAACAGTCATGTCAATTTCGTATACGCCTGGCTTATTAATATTACCACATGCCGAAATTAATTTAGTACCTGTTGATTTTCCAATACCTATTTTAGCATATTCATCTCCACCAATATTAATGATAGGAACAATTGCAGCTAATGTTTCTACATTGTTAACAACAGTTGGACGCATCCATAAACCTTGAATCGCAGGGAAAGGAGGTTTGATACGAGGATTACCTCTTTTGCCTTCCAATGATTCAATCAATGCAGTCTCTTCACCACAGATATAAGCACCACCACCACGTTGAACATGTATATTACAATCAAAGCCAGTGCCTAAAATATTTTTTCCTAAAAAGCCATTTGCTTTTGCTTCGTTAATTGCTTCCTCTAAAATATCTGGTATCCATGCATACTCACCTCTGATATAAATGTAGGTGTCATGTGATCCTAAAGCATAACTTGAAATAATCAAACCCTCTATTAATAAGTGAGGTAAAAATTCCATCAAGTATCTATCTTTAAAAGTGCCGGGTTCACTTTCATCCGCATTACAAACCAAGTGACGTGGAACGCCTTCTGGTTTTGCAATAAAACTCCATTTCATTCCTGTTGGAAAACCAGCACCACCCCTACCTCTTAATCCACTTTTCTTAACTTCTTCTACAATGGCTTCGGTACTCATTTCCTTCAAAGCTTTTTCTACTGCACGGTATCCACCCTCACGACGGTATACATCATAAGTACGAATGCCCGGTACACTTGCTTTGTCTAATAATAATTTTACGCCCATTTTAATATATTTAATTCAGGTCTTTATTAATTGTTTGCTGCTTGAGCTCTATAATCAGCAATAATGAGATCTACTTTTTCTTTTGTCAAATGCTCCTTATAAATTTTACCAACTTGCATCATTGGCGCATAACCACAGGCTCCTAAACACTCCACTAACTTTAAAGTAAATAAGCCATCCTTTGTTGTTTCACCTGGCTTAATGTCTAGTGTTTTTTTGATGTAGTCAATAATATTATCTGACCCGCTAATCATACAAGGTCCTGTTTGACAAACTTCAAATACAAATTTTCCAACTGGCTTTAAATTATACATGCTATAAAAAGTAGCCACCTCATATACTTCGATAGGCTCAATACTCAACAAGCTTGCAATATAATCCATAGTCTCTGTTGACAACCAGCCACCAAAGCTTTCTTGTGCCAAATGCAAAGCAGGAAGCAACGCACTTTTTTGTTTCCCTTCTGGATAACGTGCAACCAAGCGTTTAAACTCAGTCATTTGTGTATCGTTAAAAATAGTAGCCATATTAAAAACTTTCTTTTACAATTATAATTTATGCATCTAACTCACCCGCAATCAAATTCAAACTACTCATTGTTACCACTGCATCACTTAACATGCCCCCTGTGATTAATTCAGGATAAGCTTGATAATAAATAAAGCAAGGACGACGGAAATGTAAGCGAAACGGAGTGCGTCCACCATCACTCACTAAATAAAAACCTAATTCACCATTAGCACCTTCAATTGGATTGTAGATTTGACCTTTTGGTAAATCAATTTCCCCCATTATAATTTTGAAATGCCAGATTAAGGCTTCCATATTAGTATACACATCTTCTTTTTTAGGAAGATAATATTCAGGCACATCGGCGTGGAAAATTTCCGCTTCGGCACCTTTAAAAGACTGTACTTTTTCGTAAGCCTGTTTTATAATAGAAATACTTTGCCACATTTCTGCATTACGCACTAAAAAACGATCGTAGTTATCTCCAGTAGTCCCTACAGGAACATTGAATTCAAAATCCTGGTAGCTACTATATGGATTCGCTACACGCACATCATAGTCAACACCTGATGCACGCAAATTAGGACCAGTAAAACCATAGTTCATTGCGCGCGCAGCACTAATGCCACCGGTACCTTGTGTACGCTCCATGAAAATACGGTTACGTGTAAATAAGTTTTCAAACTCTCTTAAAACCTTTGGGTATTCATTTAAGAATTTCTCGAGTTTAGTAAACGCTGTATTTGTGAAATTCCTTTCAAAGCCACCAATACGCCCAATATTAGTAGTAAGACGGGACCCGCATACTTCTTCATATATTTCATAAATCAATTCTCTGTATTGCATTACATATAAAAATCCTGTGTACGCTCCTGTATCCACACCTACAATGGAATTACAAATCAAATGATCTGAAATACGCGCCAATTCCATAATAATAATACGCAAGTAGTCTACACGTTTTGGTGTTTCTACTTTTAAGAATTTTTCGCAGGTCAAATGCCATCCCATATTGTTTAATGGGCTACTACAATAATTTAAACGGTCCGTGATAGGCGTAATTTGATATAAGTTTCTACGCTCTGCTAATTTCTCAAATGCACGGTGAATAAACCCTACAGATTGCTCTGATGATACAACGCGCTCTCCATCAATTTCCATGATATTCTGAAATACACCATGCGTCGCAGGGTGTGTAGGACCAAAGTTTAAGGTCGTGGTCTTTTTTTCGATAGACCCTTCAGGTAATGTTATATTGTGTTGTGCTTCCATATTATATGCGTTGCTCGGTTCTTTAGTTAATTATTGAAACGTGATTATCCTCTTCCAAACATTTCGTCGTCCTTGTCAATTCTTGTTTGATCTTCCAAAGGAAATTCTTTTCTCATTGGAAAATAATCCATTTCTTCTACATTCAAAATGCGCTTCAGCTTTGGATGCCCAACAAAATTGATTCCGAAAAAATCATAGGTTTCACGCTCCATCCAATTGGCAGCTTCAAATAATTTAGATGCAGTAAATACATCAGGTTGTTCAACCGGTACGGCTATAGAATAACGCAAACGAATATTGTCTACAAAATTATGCATATGATATACCACCACTAATTCGGCGCCAGTATTATCAGGATAATGCACCCCGCACAAGTCGCTTAAAAATGTGAATCCTAATTCGTCAAACAAGTATTGCATCACTTTTAAATTAAGTGCTGCTGGCGATTCAAATGAAAGCATGCCAGTTTCTGTAGAAAAAGTTGTTACTTGATCTGCAAATTTCGCTTCCAAATGCGCTTGTATTGTTTCGTTAGTTAAGGCCATATTATTTGAATAATAAATTGAAAATTTAATTATTGAATGCCGTAGCTATTTAATAATTCTTTATACTGATCACCATTACGACGACGTATGCTTTCTTGTCCAACTAAATCTTGAATCTTCATGAAACCATCAATAATTGCTTCTGGTCTTGGAGGACAGCCTGGCACGTAAACGTCTACTGGTATTACTTGATCAATGCCTTGTAAAACACTATAGGTATCAAATATACCTCCACTACAAGCACATGCACCTACCGAAATAACCCAACGAGGCTCAGCCATTTGTAAATAAACCTGTCTTAATACTGGGGCCATTTTTTTTGAAATGGTACCCATCACCATTAACAAATCACACTGACGTGGAGAAAAACCAACACGCTCAGAACCAAAACGAGCTAAGTCATAGTGAGATGCCATGGTAGCCATAAATTCAATGCCACAACATGAGGTAGCAAACGGCAAAGGCCATAAGGAATTCTTACGTGCCAAGCCAACTACTGAACTTAATTGTGTTGCAAAAAATCCTTCACCACCAATTCCATCAGGTGCAGGAGCCATAGATATTGCATCAGCTATATCAGCTTCCTTTGGATGTATATTAAATCTAACTGGACGCATAAAAAAATGCTTTGAATTTTAATAAATTAATCTTCCCACTTAAGAGCTCCTTTCTTGATAATGTAAATAAATCCAACCAAGAAAAATAAAACAAAAAGAATCACTTCTCCTAAACCACTCCAGCCTAAACTTTTAAAGTTTACAGCATATGGATAAAAGAAAATTACTTCCACATCAAATAAAACAAAAAGAATTGCGATTAAAAAATACTTGATAGCCATAGGAGATCTTGCATCACCGTGTGTTGCAATACCACTCGTAAATGTGGCTAACTTATCGTCTGTTTTACGCTTTGGTCCCAACAAACTTGACACTAAAATCATAAATGCCACAAAGCCACCCGCGAACACCAATTGTAAAGCAATGGGGAGGTAATTGTTAGCATTATTTGTTTCGTTTGCAGAGAGCAATAATTGCATCAAATTCATACAACTAATTTAGGTGCCGCAAAAATACGCAAAGGATAGCACCTATCACGAAAAACTCCCCATAAAAGGGGAGTTTTTTTCAATTATTTTAATCTGTATAAGGGTTGCGTCAAAAAGCGTCAAAAAGGTTAATTTTTCTTAGGCGCTGCCGTATCTTCTACTGCTGGTTTAGCTGCTGGTTTGCCAGCTTGCATTTTCTTTAAAATTTCTAAATTTTTTGCAAGTTGCCCCTTAATTTGTAAGGTAGTTGGGTCATTAGGTACTAATTCCAATACTTTATCACACATTAGGACCGCATTATCATAAGCCTTAGTCTCATTATAATAGCCGATTAGTGTATAGTAGTTATTAATCAAGGCTTGTTTATTTTTCTCAGCATCCTTTAATAAATAGGTGTTTTGAAGGTTTACTGCTTCAAATAAGATGCCTAATGAGTTCGCGGTATCCAATAATTTAGCAGCCTTCACATTGTATAAATAGCCATTAGATTTATCAGGAAAAGCAGTAATATACTCTTTAGCAACAGCAGCAGCAGTAGCTCCGTCTTTTGCATTAATAGATATACTTGCGGTCTTGTAATAATAGGTCTCATCTTTAATCCCTCTTAATGCAGAATAACTCGCATACCATTTAGCAGCATCACTATACATATTAGATTTTTCAAACATTTCATAACCTAATTTGTATAATTTCAGATTGTTATTCTTATTAGTTGGGTCAGCGGCAATGGCTTTTTCAAGGATAGAAGCAACTGAAGCTTGCGTGCCAGGGAACTTAGAAATCACTTTTACAGCCAAATTATAGTCATTAGGTAAAATCTTATCAGCAGGGGTGCTATTAATAAACTGCTCGATATAAGATTTAGCTAATACTGAATCACCTTTACGATCATAGTTATAAGCTAATAATACAGCAATTCGAGGGTAAGTAGTTACACCAATGGATGCCTCCAAGTTTTTAGCCTTCGCTAAAGAAGCATCATATTGTGCTACCTGGAAAAGGTAATCTGCATATAAATAATCGAAAGCTGGGTCTTTGTCAGCGTTTTGTAAGAATAAGTCTAAATTCTTTCTTGCTTTTGAAGTATCAATTGAAGCATAATAAGTGTACAATGAAACATATACAGGAGCAATACTTGGATCAATAGCCACCGCTTTATTGTAATTATCTTCAAATATTTCCTTGTTGTTTTGACTTTGGTATACTTTACCTATTCTATAGTAAGCATATGCATTTTTAGCATCACGATCAATAGCTTTTGTAAAGGCGCTTACCGCTTCACCGCCGTTTTCACCCCCAAGCTTCAAATAGTTAATCCCTAAGTTCATGTATAAATTAGGATTAATCGTTAACTCGTCATGAGTAGAGATTAATTCTTTCAACTTATCAATGGCATAGTGATGATCGCCAATTTGTACTGGTAATTCTGAAAACACACGGCCTATTGCGTTGATGATTTCAGGGCTATTTTTGCCTTTATTTCTTCCCTTTTCAATTTTAGAAGAAGTTATTGCTAACTCTAAATTATTCTTAATTAAAGCAGCATCGCCACCTTCCAAATATTGTATATGAGCCATTCCCACTAACAACCATGCGTC
>CANFLP010000096.1 GCA_947447835.1 Bacteroidota bacterium | reverse complement strand
GAAAAAATGGGTCCAACAATATATCAATACAATCAGCCTTTTGCACTTGAATGTGGGGTGAGTTTGCCAAAGCTTAAAATAGCATACCATACCTACGGGGAGTTCACTCCTGGTAAGAAAGTGGCTTGGGTTTGTCATGCATTAACTGCTAATTCAGATGCAACCGATTGGTGGAAGGGCTTGATTGGCGAAGGTTATTTAATTAACCCGACAGATTACTTTATTGTTTGTGCAAATATCATTGGTTCATGTTATGGTTCAACTGGTCCTTTGAGCGTGGAAGATTTAGGTACAGCAATTAGCTTAAATAACTTTCCTACAGTGACCATTCGTGATATGGTACAAGCGCATATTTTATTAAGACAACATTTAGGCATAGAAAGTATTGATTTATTATTAGGAGGAAGTATGGGTGGATACCAAGCATTGGAATGGGCCATCTTTGAACCTACTGTAATAAAAAAAATGTTTTTAATTTCTACATCTCCTTCAGAAAGTGCATGGGGTGTTGCGGTACATACGGCGCAACGTTTAGCGATTGAAGCAGATTGTACTTGGAAAGAAGCGACACCTAATGCTGGAGCAAAGGGGTTAAAAGCAGCCCGCGCTATTGGTATGCTAACATATCGCAACTATGGTATTTTCCAAGAAAAACAAACCGACGAGGATCCAGAAAAGATTGACAATTTTAAAGCGTCATCTTATATCGAATACCAAGGAGATAAATTAGTTAAACGATTTAATGCATATAGCTATTGGTTATTAACTAAATCAATGGATAGTCATCACCTAGCACGCAAACGTGGAGGAGACCTGATGACAACTTTGGCTACTATTAAAATTCCTACATTTATTATTGGTATTAATAGTGATATACTTTGTCCATTAGACGAGCAAAGATTTATGGAGCATCATATGCCTAATGCAAAATTAATTGCCATAGATTCAATGTATGGTCATGATGGATTTATTATTGAAGCAGTTCAAATTACCAACTTATTAAAGAGTTGGTTGGTTTCACAAAACGCATAATTTAAAAATATACCTTATGGGATTTTTAAGACAAATAGGAGAGTACTTATTCTTAGTAAAACGCGATCCTAATCAACAAAGAACAGGAATGATGAAAGCCATGCATGGCATGAACCGCATTTCATTAATAATATTCTTAATTGGATTGATTGTGATTTTAGTGCGTAAGTTTTCACACTAATTTCCATTTATTTAGCCAATTCCTCTTGGATAATAGCTGCGGCTACATCAGTGGCGCTTTGTCCAGTGTATAGCTTTTCTTTAAGCAGTTGATAATCCGCTTTTATTTGCGTTTTTTTGTCCGTATCATTTAAGAGTAGACTTAATTCCTTAACTAGATTCTTTTTATTCAAATCTGCTTGAATCAATTCTTTCACAACTTCTTTATCCATGATTAAATTCACAAGCGCAATGAATTTAATTTTTACAAAATGTTTAGCAAGTGCAAGAGTGATAGGGTTGCCTTTGTAGCAAACAATTTCTGGCACACCTAGTAATGCGGTTTCTAAAGTGGCAGTCCCACTTGTAACTAAAGCGGCTACGCTATGATTTAATAAAGCATAAGTATTGCCTTTTACAATATGTACATTTTTATTTGCAGCTACTAAGGAAGCGAACCATTCGTCGTCTAATCCTGGTGCTTGTGCAATGGCAAAATGATATTCAGGAAATGTACTTACTACAGAAAGCATTTCAGGTAATTTTTTTAAGATCTCTTGCTTTCTACTACCTGGCAATAATGCAATAATTTTTTCCCCTGCAATTTCCGGCAATGGGTGTGGCATTCCATGTTGATTTTCTAACACTTGCATCAGCGGATGACCGATATAATCTACCTCCCAATTCCATCTGTCTTTAAAATAATGTTTTTCAAAAGGCAGAATACATAAAAGTCTGTCAATGCTTTCACGCATGGCAGGAACTCTGTTCTCTTTCCATGCCCAAACCTGTGGTGCAATAAAATAAACCACTTTTAAGTGATTCGTTTTTGCCCATTTAGCGATACGTAAATTAAATCCAGGGTAGTCCACACATATCAACACATCGGGTTTAAAATCTAAAATATCTTGCTTGCAAAATTTGATATTAGATAAAATAGTGCGCAAGTTCATCAGCACTTCCACAAAGCCCATAAAAGCTAGGCTTCTGTAATGCTTTACTACATTGCCTCCTGCAGCTTGCATTAAATCACCACCCCAGCATTGAATAACTGCATTAGCATCCTTAGCCTTAATAGCTTTGATTAAATTTGATCCGTGTAAGTCTCCGCTAGCTTCGCCAGCTATAATATAGTATCTCATTTATAAAAACCATTTACATGCAATAGCCACAACTGCATAAACACATGTTGTAAAAAAAATACCCTTTGCGGTTTTGTCTTTTTCTTTTTGAAAGAAGAAGGTAAGTATAGCGCCATTCAATAATAAAGAAACACTAATCATTGCCGACAAAATGGACTTTTGTTGGTTGAGTAAGTTTAAGAATTCTTGTAGGCTAAACAAACTAAACTTCCATTCATAGAAACCGATGAATCCTAAAAAGGGGAGTGCAAGTCCAATGAATACACCAAGTATGTAATTGTCTTTTACCATTTCCATTTTTTACTTAGGTTCTCTCTAATGATATGATTGGTTAAATCAAATTGAACCGGAACCACACTTACATAGTTATGTTTCAATGCCCAAACATCTGTGTCTTTTGACTTGTCAAAATTGACAAACTCGCCTGTAAGCCAAAAATATTTTTTACCATATGGATCTTTGCGTTCCACATACTTCTCTTCATATTTCGCATAGGCTTGTTTGCAAATTTTAATTCCCTTAATCAACTTAGTATCTACTTTAGGGATATTTACATTTAAGCATAAGTGCTTGTCTAAGTTTTTATCGGCCAATACTTGCTCAATAATAATTCCTGCATAATGGGCTGCTGCTGTAAAGTCTGCCTCAATGCTAAGGTCCAATAAACTAAAGCCTATACTCGGGATGCTCTCGATAGATGCCTCCAAAGCCGCCGACATAGTTCCAGAATAAATCACATTTATAGAGTGATTGGCTCCATGGTTAATGCCACTTAAGCAAATGGTAGGCTTGCGATGAAGCACTTTGTCTACCGCTAATTTAACACAATCCACGGGCGTGCCACTGCAAGCATAAGCTTCTACACCATCCAAATAGTCCACTTTGGTTAATCTTAAATGGTGCCCAATAGTAATAGCATGTCCCATTCCACTTTGAGGTTTGTCGGGAGCAACTACAACGACTTTACCAAATGGGAGGGCAGCCTGCACCAAGGCTTTGATACCTGGGGCTGTAATGCCATCATCGTTGGTTATTAAAATGAGCGGTTTTTCGGTTTTTGTCTTAGCCATAATGCAAGTTACCAAGATAGGGTCTTGTCACAAAAAATTAAACTAGCAGTGCCTGAAAAATACGTCAACGAATTTTTTTTTAAAAAATTGCTAAAAATATTTGGAAATACTAAATATATTAGTAAATTGCACTAAAATCATTAGTTATGTCATACGCAGGTAAGAATTTAAAATACATCAGAAAGCAGCGCGAATGGACACAAGAGGAAATGGCCAATCAGCTTCAAATTAAACGTTCCTTGGTAGGAGCATATGAAGAAGAAAGAGCAGAACCTCGATTAGAAGTACAAGAAGCCATTTGTGCTTTGTTTAATATTAGTTTGGAAGAATTCCTGTTCCAGGATCTTTCTGAAAAAGCAGGTTCTAGCTCCGATGCTGGAATGTCCTACTTAGATCGTCGTCGATCTATGAAGATGGATAAATCAAGTTCGGCTGCTCCAATAGTGCCATTTGTGCCTGTAAAAGCAGCAGCAGGATATTTGGCAGGATATGCCGATCCTGAGTTCCTAGATGAGTTAAATACTTTTACCCTTCCAATGTTGGCGCCAGGTGATTACCGTGCCTTTGAAATTATCGGAGATAGTATGTTGCCAACCCCAAGCGGAAGCGTGATTGTTGGGGAGAAAGTAGATAGCTTTAAGGACGTAAAGAACTCAAATACATACATTGTAGTCTCTAATGCCGATGGTGTGGTTTATAAAAGAATCATCACTAATGATGATAATAAAGAAAAGCTTACTTTATTGAGTGACAATCCATTATATGAGCCATATCAAGTAAATAGTCAAGATATTGTAGAAATATGGAAGGCTGTTTATATTATCCATAAAGCAGGGGCGCAGCCCATGTGGAATGTGGATCAACTAGCTGGTGTAGTGAATAGCTTACAGGATAAGATTAGCAATTTGAAGCGTACAATGAACTAGTTCCTTTCCATTAGATATTGTTAAAACCCGGGAGCACCTCTCGGGTTTTTTAATGCACAATGCTCATTATTATAGTCTTGAAATCGAAGGGTGTGATATGAATTACAATACGCCTATTCTATTTTAAATAAAAAGGCCTAAACATTTGTATATCATTAGTTTAGGCCTTTATTATTAATATTAAATACGAAGTATTATTCCCATTCTATTGTAGCTGGAGGCTTACTGCTAATATCATAAACCACACGGTTGATACCTCTCACCTCGTTAATGATAGCGTTACTTACATGCGCAAGGAACTCATAGGGAAGGTGGGCCCAATCGGCAGTCATTCCGTCAACAGAGGTAACTGCTCTTAAAGCTACAGTGTACTCGTAAGTTCTTTCATCTCCCATAACACCTACGCTTTTGACTGGCAATAGAATAGTTCCAGCCTGCCAAACCTTGGTATATAGATCAAATTGCTTAAGTGCTTTCATATATATGTCATCGGCACGTTGTAATAAGTCCACTTTCTCAGGTGTAATCTCGCCTAAAATACGAATAGCTAATCCCGGTCCTGGGAAAGGATGTCTATTTATAAGGTCTGCTGGGATTCCTAATTCAAGTCCTACTTTTCTAACCTCGTCCTTGAATAAATATCTTAATGGTTCTACTAAGCTAAGGTGTAAGGTATCAGGTAAGCCACCAACGTTATGGTGTGATTTAATAGTCTGGGAAGGTCCATGAACGCTTACGCTTTCAATTACATCAGGGTATATTGTTCCTTGTCCTAAAAACTTGGCTTCCAACATATTAGATGCCTCTATTTGAAATACATCTATAAATAGTTTACCTATAATTTTACGCTTTTCTTCTGGGTCAGATTTGCCTGCTAGTGCATCGTAAAACATTTGCTTTGCGTCAATGCCCTTTACGTTTAATCCAACCGATTGGTAGATGTCAAGTACATTTTGGTACTCATCTTTTCTTAAAACCCCATTGTCAACAAATATGCCATGAAGGCGAGAACCTATAGCTTTATGAATTAGGGTAGCTGCAACTGTACTGTCCACACCACCACTTAAAGCCATTATTACATGACCTTCTCCAATTTGTGCTTTTAGCTTTTCAACCGTTTCATTAACAAAAGAGGCTGGGGTCCAATTTTGGTGACAACCACAAATCTCCACCAGGAAGTTTTGAATCAAGGTTTTACCCTCAGTAGAGTGGTATACCTCTGGATGAAATTGGAAACCGTGAAGGCTATTGCCAGTGTCTGCTTTTTTTCTGAAGGCAGCTACTGGAATACTGTCAGTATCGGCTAAAAGCTCAAAATTATCTGGAAGCTGGGTAATAGAATCGCTGTGGCTCATCCAAACTTGGCTGTTATTCGCAATATTCTTAAAGATAATATCGTCCTTTTGTATACGCAATTGCGCACGACCGTATTCTCTTTTATTTGATTTTTCTACCTTACCCCCAAAGTTCTTAGCACTTAATTGAGCTCCATAGCATACTGTTAAAACGGGTAGCTTAGCCAACATAGCCTGGATGTCTACATTGGGTGCATCTGGTTCATTTACACTAGCAGGTGATCCACTTAAAATGATGCCTTTTAGAGTATTGTCAAAGTTGATTTCCGAATTAAAGGGCTTGATTTCACAATAGACATTGGCTTCTCTTACTGCACGGGCAATAAGCTGCGTGTATTGACTACCGAAGTCGAGGATAAGTATTTTTTCAGTCATGGGACAAAGTTACAAAAAAAAATCCCGCCGTGTAGGGCGGGATTGTATAATAATAGCCGAAGCTCATTAATTATTTCTTTTCAAATTTCTTTTTTGCAACTGGAGCGACAGCAGTGTGTCTAGCCAATTTGCTCTTTAAATTAGCAGCTTTGTTTTTATGGATAATTCCACGTTTTGCTAATTTATCAATTTGAGAAATGATATTTGGTAATTTCTCGTTGTAAGTAGCTTGCTCACCGATAGT
>CANFLP010000095.1 GCA_947447835.1 Bacteroidota bacterium | reverse complement strand
TTGATCCGGTGCAATCATTCCTCCACGTGCTCCCATCTCAATACTCATATTACAAATAGTCATTCTCGCTTCCATACTTAATGCACGAATAGCCGAACCCGCATATTCAACAAAGTATCCTGTTGCGCCACTTGCAGAAATAAGTGCAATGATATAAAGAATAATATCTTTTGATACGACTCCGTTTTTCAATTCACCATCTATATTTATGCGCATTACTTTTGGCTTGCTTTGCATAATACATTGTGATGCAAATACCATTTCTACCTCGCTGGTGCCAATTCCAAAGGCGATAGATCCAAATGCACCATGTGTTGATGTATGGCTATCTCCACATACAATGGTCATACCTGGTTGCGTAATACCCAACTCTGGTCCAATCACATGCACAATACCTTGGTACTTATGTCCTAGGCCATATAATTCTACACCATGCTTTTTACAATTTTCAATTAAAGTATCTACTTGAAATTTTGACAAGGCATCCTTAATTGGTAACTCCTGATGCATGGTTGGTACGTTATGATCGGCTGTTGCAACAATTTGTTGTGGTCTAAATAATTGTGCACCCCTTTTTTCAATACCACTAAATGCTTGTGGGCTTGTTACTTCATGAATAAAGTGTTTGTCAATGTATACAACCGACGGACCATCTTCAATTTGTTTTACAACATGCTTATCCCAGATTTTTTCAAATAATGTTTTTCCCATTGTTCAGTTTTATTAGTCTTAAAATTTACCTGCGTAATTTTTAAAATAAAGTCTTTGTTTATTTTTTAAATGCTGCTGCCATTTCTTGCAAATCAGCTTCTAATACTTCTTTCTTTTTATCTGCTATCTCTACAAACACTGGATACAATTCGTCTACTTCGTTTCTTGTAAATTGATATCCTAATTTATGTAAACGATGCGCTAATGCACTACGTCCACTGCGTGCTGTTAATACAATTTTACTATCCTCAGCACCAACTTCGGCTGGATTAATAATTTCATAAGTTTGTGCTTCCTTTAAAAATCCATCCTGATGAATTCCTGATGAATGTGAAAACGCGTTGGCTCCAACAATGGCTTTGTTAGGTTGCACCATCATTCTCATTGTCTCTGAAACCTCACGGCTTATTGTATTTAATAACTTTGGATTAATGTCTGTATAAAATCCTAAATCCTTATGTTGATTTAAAATCATGACTACTTCCTCTAATGCTGTGTTACCTGCACGCTCGCCTAATCCATTAATGGTACACTCAATTTGTCTTGCACCACCAATCACACCCGCAATTGAATTTGCTGTTGCTAATCCTAAATCATTATGACAGTGACATGATAAAATAGCTTTGTCTATATTAGGTACGTTGTTGTACAAGTAGTTCATTTTTTCTTGATACTGCTGTGGTAAACAATATCCTGTTGTGTCTGGAATATTTAAAGTAGTTGCTCCCGCTTTTACAACTGCTTCAATAACTCTTGCTAAGTATTCATTATCAGTACGACCTGCATCCTCTGCATAAAATTCTACATCGTCGGTATAGTTTCTTGCAATGGTGACTGCTTTAATGGCACGCTCAATAATTTCTTCACGCGTACTATTAAATTTATGTTTGATGTGTAAGTCCGATGTTCCTATTCCAGTATGAATTCTAAAACGCTTTGCTGGTTTTAATGCCGCTGCTGCAACTTCGATATCATTTTGTACAGCACGCGTTAAACCACAAACCACTGTATTTTTTAAAGTCTTTGCAATTTGGTTTACCGATTCAAAATCACCTGGGCTTGAAACCGGAAAACCAGCTTCTAATATATCCACGCCCAACTCCTCTAACTTAACAGCTAGCTCCAATTTTTCCTTGGTGTTTAGTTTACAACCCGGTACTTGCTCACCATCTCTTAATGTGGTATCAAAAATGAAGACTTTTTGACTCATTGTTAATGCTTTAATTATTTAATAAATAGCTGCCTTTTTCATCCTATTATGAGTCAGGATAAAGCAAGCATCTAATTGATTTTGAACCTATTATGGATAAAAAACGGGCTTTTGGCCCGTTTATTGTATAAAAATACCCAATATCAACAAGTAATTCACATCATTTTTATGCCTATTTTACAATGTATAAGGACCCAATTATTTGATTAATTGATTGATATTCAATAACTTGAACTAAAATCAGCTACGATGCCCAACCTAAGCACCGACGCCCTATTTATTTTGGTAAAATCCCTAGAAAAGGGGGAAAAGCGCAACTTTAAGTTGTACGCTGCCCGCAATTCTGCGTCGGCTGATTTAAAGATTGTCCAACTTTTTGATGCCCTGGATAAGATGAAGGACTATGACGAGGAGGAATTGCTGCGCAAAAACGAGTCCATTCAAAAGCAACAATTGTCTAACCTGAAGGCTCACTTATATGATCAAATTTTGTCAAGTCTGCGCATTCTTAAGCAAAGTGAAAATATCGACCTTCAGATTCATGAACAATTGGACCATGCTAAAATTTTATACAACAAGGGGCTTTATCTTCAAAGCTTACGTCTTTTAGATAAAATCAAATCACTTACCAAACAAAACAATCAGGTTACTTTTTTATTGCAGGTTTTGTTTTTAGAAAAGAAAATTGAATCTCTTCATATTACGAGAAGCATGCAAGACAGGGCCAAGCAATTAAGTGATGAGATTGATGAGGCCAACGAACGATTAGAATTAATTGCAAAAACTTCCAACCTAAGTTTACAACTTTATGGTTGGTATATTCAACATGGTCATGCACGTGATGACGAAGACCGAAAAACATTGGATGCATTAATTCAAGATCCTATTTTAGAACGCGTAAAAACAGTGAAGGGTTTTTACGAAAGATTGTATCGCTATCAGTGTCATTGTTGGTATGGTTTTATTACTCAAGATTTTTTAATGCATTATCGTTATGCTCAAAAATGGGTTGACCTTTTTGAGAAAGAAGAAAGCATGAAACAAATTGAGTCGGCACAATACATTAAAGGCCTACATAATTTGATTAGTGCACATTTTGATTTAAAAAATATTGATAAGTTTAAAGAAACAATTTGTTTGCTTGAGCAGTTTAGTGAAACACCAATTGTGTTAAACAACAAGAACAATTTAATTCAATCTTTTGTCTATTTATACATTGCTAAAATTAATCAACATTTCCTAGAAGGCACATTTAGCGAGGGTTTAGCCATGATTCCAACAATGGAAGAAAAGCTAAAGGAAATAGAAATGTATATTGATAGTCACCGCGTATTAGTGTTTTATTATAAAATTGCTTGTTTATATTTTGGAGCAGGTGATGCAGAAAAAACAATCGACTATTTAAATAGAATTATTAATTGGAAAGTTAACTTACGTGACGACTTGCAATGCTATGCACGCTTATTACATTTGATAGCACACTACGAATTAGGTAATATGGAAGTAGTGGCTTATTTATCTAAATCTGTTTTTCGTTTCATGTCTAAGATGAAAAACTTAGGGGCGGTGGAAGAAGTATTATTTAACTTTATTAAAACATCTATTCAATCTGGCACCCAGGTTTCATTCGAATCATTGTTAGATAAACTCCAACCATTAGAGAAAAATAAATTAGAGAGTCGTGCGTTTATGTACCTTGATATCATTTCTTGGTTACAAAGTAAAATTGAAAACAAAGATGTTCAAACTATCATTAAAGAAAAGTTTGAAGCATCACATAAATAATATCTACATAGATCTAACAAAAAAGCCTCCAAAATTTTGGAGGCTTTTTTTGAATACTATAACTAGCAATACATTTTACAAATACATAGCTTCTACTTCTTTATCAAAATTTGACAATACTACTTTACGCTTGATACTTAGTTTTGGTGTCATCTCTCCTTGATCAATTGTAAATTCTCTTGGAATTAATGTGAACTTTTTAACCTGCTCTACCTGATTAAATAATTTGTTATACTCATCTACTATATCTTCTATCATTGCCACTACCATCGTGTTTTTAACAATGGCTTCATTGCTTGTATATTCAATACCATGTTGCTTTGCCCAGTCCTTAAGTTTTGAAAAACCAGGAACAATTAAGGCACTTACAAACTTGCGATTATCTCCAATCAGTACAATTTGCTCAATAAATGGACTCTCTTTCATTTTGTTTTCTACAGGCTGTGGTGCAACATATTTACCTCCACTTGTTTTAAACAATTCCTTTTTACGATCGGTGATTTTTAAATACCTGTCGTCTATTAATTCTCCAATATCTCCTGTATGTAACCAGCCATCAATAATCGTTTCACTAGTTAGGTCTGGTCGCTTATAATATCCTAACATTACACTTGGACCCGCTACACAAATTTCTCCGTCTGGTTCTAGTTTTAATTGAACACCTTGTATTACTTCACCTACTGTACCATATTTTGTTCCACCTGGTGTTCTTAAATTGATACTAATAATTGGACTGTTTTCGGTTGGTCCATATCCTTCATATACTGGAATTTGTGCTGCATTAAAAATGCGTAATAATTTTACTTGACATGCTGCACCACCAGTTACAATAAATTTTACATTACCACCTAAACCTTCTCTCCACTTACTAAATATAAGCTTGTTGGCTAATTTTAATTTTTGTTGATACCACCAAGATCCTGCATTAAAGTTGTCATACTTTTCGGCTAATTCTACCGACCAGAAAAATAGTTTTCGTTTAAGTCCACTTAGCTCTTCCCCCTTGAGCATTATTTTTTCAAATACTTTTTCCAATAATCTTGGAACAGTAGAGAATCCGTCTGGTTGTACTTCCTTTAAGTTATCACCAATGGTGTCAAGGCTTTCTGCATAGTATACACTCATGCCACTATACATATAAATATATGAAGCTACTTTTTCAAAAATATGATTCAGTGGTAAAAAACTTAATACTTTTTGTGTTGGTGCATCTGGAAAAGGGAAACTTATTTTTCCCATTTGTAAATTATAATAAATACTGCGGTGTGTTAACATAACACCTTTGGGCGTTCCTGTTGTTCCTGATGTATATATAAATGTTGCTACCTGATCCACTGGAACTGTCTTTTTAATTGCATCAACTTCGGCCAGTTTATTGCTATCATTATTTTTTAATTCCGTCCAATGTTTTGCTCCTGCAATATGATCAAAAGTATAAACCTCTTTTAAACAATCAACTTGATCCTTAATAGACATTACTTTATCATACAATTCTTTATTGCTTGCAAACATATATTGCACCGATGCATCCTTTAATATAAATGCTAGTTCTAATGGATTGGTTGTTGGATAGACTGGCACCCAAATAATGCCTAATTGTTGTGCAGCCATATCCGCTATCAACCATTCTGGTCGGTTTGTGCTGATGACTGCAATCTTATCACTTCCTTCCGGCGTGAAATTATGGGCAGATAAACCAAGACTTAAAAGTCCGGCACTTAATTCATTTACTGTTTGGGCTATTTCCTTTGTGGAATACTTCCTCCAATTGCCATTTTCTTTGGCTGCTAACATATCCTCTTTGGGAAAATTAGATAATTGGTGTTCGATGCAATCGAATAGTCTTTTACACTCCATGGTCAAGCAAAATTGTGTAACAAAGTACTCAAAAAGGTGCAGAAAAAAAAGAATTACGGGCACAAAAAACCCAGCACTAGGGCTGGGTTTATATTCATCTGATATTATGATTAATAAATTAAATGCGTCAACAAACCGTCTCTTAGTTTTGGTTCAAACCAGGTACTTTTTGGAGGCATTACTTCACCAGCATCCGCGATATTAAATAATTGATCGATAGTTACTGGGTATAAGCTTATTGCCAATTGCATTTCACCGCTATCAACCCTCTTTTCTAATTCGGCTAATCCTCTTATTCCTCCCACAAAATCAATTCGTTTATCGGTACGTTGATCTACAATACCCAATAATTTTGATAAGATATTGTTGGATAAGATAGTTACGTCTAACACACCAATTGGATCGTTGTCGTTATAGGTTCCTGGTTTTGCTTTTAAAGTATACCATTTACCGGCTAAGTACATTCCAAAACTGTGTAATTGAGCTGGTTTGTATGCTCCTTCATGTTCGCTTACTTCAAACTCACTACCTAATGCGGCAATAAAGGCCTCGGCACTATGTCCATTTAAATCCTTTACTACACGGTTGTAATCCATGATATGTAATTGATTAGATGGGAATAAAGTTGTTAGGAAGTAGTCTGGGCCAGTGGCCGACTTATTATTTGCATCAAACGCTTGCGCGTTTTCTTCACCTAACCCTAATTTCACTTTTGCAGCAGAAGCAGCACGGTGGTGTCCGTCGGCAATATATGTGCATGGCACTTCCGCCTCAAATAATGCTGTGATTTGTTCTACTGTAGAAGAGTCACTTACTGCCCAAACTGTATGCTGGATACCGTCTTCGGCTGTAAAGTCATATACCGCATTCTTTGTAGTCTTCCATTTGTCTATTAAAACGTC
>CANFLP010000094.1 GCA_947447835.1 Bacteroidota bacterium | reverse complement strand
TCCACAAAAGTGATGGCCCCGAATTTACGAATGGTTTGAACCCATCCAGCTAAGGTTACATTATTACCTACAGATTGGATATTTAACTCTCCACAATGGTGTGTACGATACATATAAAACTATTGAAATATGATAGGACTGCAAATATAGCCCAATTCCTAGAAAATCCTCATCTTTGCGGTATGACAGAGTCCATCATTTCATTAAAATCCAGACGTATTATCCTATCTGGCTATTTCTTTTTAGCGGGTATATGTTTTTCAAGCTGGGCAAGCCGTATTCCTGACATTAAAATGCATTTAAGTTTAAGTGATGGAGCTTTTGGTGGGCTGTTATTTTTTCTTCCTATTGGCTCATTTTTAGGTATCCCTATTTCGGGTAGTTTAACGGCCAAGCATGGCAGTAAAAATATTGTGACTATTGCATCGCTCATTTATCCGCTTACATTAATGAGTTTGGGTGTAGCTACAAATACGACACAGTTAGCGATATGTTTATTTTTGTTTGGCATGACAGGCAATATGTTTAATGTATCTGTAAATACACAAGCAGCATCATTGGCTAAATTATTTGACAAAAGCATTGTTTCTACCTTTCATGGATTTTGGAGTTTGGCTGGTTTTACCGGAGGTTTAATTGGTGGTATTTTTGTAGCTAATTCAATTTCCCCTTTACAACAATTTGTTACAGTGGCCGTTTTAGGATGGACATTTTTATTTTTCTCAAGACATTATTTATTAACTGGTGAAAAAAGCACGCAACCTGTTTCAAAAATGTGGAACAAGCCAAGTCCCTTATTATTACAGTTTGGTTTAGTAGCGTTGAGTAATATGATTTGTGAAGGAATGATGTTTGACTGGAGTGGAGTGTACTTTCAAGATGTTGTAAGGGTATCTGAACAATGGCGAACAATAGGGTATATAAGTTTTATGGCATGTATGACTACTGGAAGAATGTTTGCAGATGCATTAATTAATTATTGGGGAGCAAGAAAACAATTAATGTTAAGTGGTTTGATTGTAACATTGGGATTAATCATTGCTGTGTCATTTCCGCATATAATTATAAGTAGTATTGGCTTTATGTTAGTGGGTTTTGGTGTATCGTCAGTGATACCCACTATTTATGGAACAGTAGGGCGTAATGCTGCACCAGGAAGGGCTAGCATTGACTTAGCATCTGTTTCTAGTATTGGTTTTTTTGGCTTTTTAATTGGGCCACCCATTATAGGCTTCTTATCTCAAGCGATAGGGTTAAGATGGGCGTTTTTATCCATAAGCTTGTTAGGGATTTCAACTTTTATTCAAGCAAACAAATTAAAAAAATATTTGTAGCTAGTCTTACTTTATTTTAAAGTGTCGCTGTTTCCTTTTCGTGTCTTGGCTTATGAATCAAATAGTAGAAAGCTAAAATGAGTACCCCTGTTAAAAAAGGAATCATCGCTAAATGTTTTACAGTGATGTCCTTGTATACGATTACGTTGTCTACTTTAAAAAATTCGCTACACATCCAAAAAGAGTTTGCTGTAATCCATACTACAATGGCCAAATTGTGACATAGTTCTGAAAATATTTGTCTAGTTCTCCATGCAATCACTATCGAAATAAATAGGGTAGGGATTATCATCATAATACCCAATGGTCTCCAAACCATACACCAGGCAATGTCTTTAAACAACCAAAAAATAATATGCAGGTTTTTCATCTTTCTGTAGGCGATAGGAATATTGTAATATTGATTTTCTTGATTTGTATTTTCTGCCATCTTCTTGATATTGAATGTTTTGAGTTTCGAAAATATTAATTTTATTTTATTCCGCTTAAAATAGATTTAAAACGGTCCAAGCTAGCCTCTGGTTCAATGGGATGTCCTTGTTCCATATGCCCTAAAAGTTCATTTGTAAAATAGGGCGCTAGCGAGCATCCCTTGGTGCCCATGCCATTACATATAGCAAGTTGAGGGTAAACTGGGTGAATGCCTACAAAGGGCCTCCTTTGTGTATTAGCTGGCCTTATACCAGTAATATGTTCCATTACTTCATAAGGCAGTTCCAAAAACAGATCTAAACTTTGAATCATTTTTTCCTTAAAGGACGTAGTAGGATTCGAGTCGCTGAATTTCCATTCATAGCTAGAACCGACCCAAAATAAATCATCCTTCCAAGGAACAATAGATACATTGTTTTTATAAATATGGTTATTAGGCAAACCTGGTACTTTAATAATTAAGGCTTCACCTTTATTGGGTGCAAAAGGAAGGGCGTTAAAGTAGGGGTTATTCATAGCGTTCACCCCATCGCAAAAGATTATTTTTTCTGCTTGAATATTTTTCCAATTAACTACATTCTCTTTTAATTCAATATCACTGTAAGAAAAATGATCCGAAATATATTTTCCTGTTGTTGTTAAATAATGGTGCCAATGTTTTGTCATAGTATTTAAGTCCATCCAATAACATTCGTCTATCGCACCAATCCCAAATGGCATTTTAAAATAAGGCGTCCATGCAGTTGGATCTTGATTGAACAAATAAATATTTTCATGCGCCATTCTGTAGTCAAAACTTTCCTTCATTTGTAAAGAAGGGTGAATGAGCATAATGGGAGCACTCTTGATAATTTCTATATTTAATTTATCCGCAATGTCTTGATATTGCTTTACTGCATAGGGTAGGATGGTCTCAATCAGCCAGGTTTGTACTATTCTTCTTCCCGTTACTGGGTTAATTACGCCACTCGCAACAGATGTCGCACTTTGTATGGTTAGGTCGTTTACTACTTTATAACTGATGCCTGCATTGTCAAGATGATAGGACATCCATGTACCTACTAAGCCTTGTCCGATAATTAAGTATTTAACTTTTTCTGTGGCTTGCAACGCTATTTATTTGTTGGTATTACAAAATGAACACTGTCTTTTATTTGATCTACTTGTGCAACTAATTCAATTTCAAATTTTCCTTTATAATCATTGGGTACCGTAAAACTAAATTCAGTTTCAAAAGGTGTTTTTGCAATAGTGGTAAAATACTGGAAAGGGAAAATATTAATAAACCAACCATCTACAGGCTTATGTGTTGCTGCATTTAATAGGGTACAAGTAAGTCCACCCGTTTTTTCTTCCTTAAAATTATGCGATACAGTCGCTTTTAATTTATAGGACTGCCCCCATTTTAATTTAGTAGGTACTAAGGCTTTTATTTTTAAAGAAGGACCTTGTGCATTTGTTTTAAATCCAATAATCAATATCAAAGCAAATAGAAGTACTCGTTTCATATAACAAACTTACAATAAAAAATCCCTTAACATTAAATGCTAAGGGATTCATAATAATAAAAGCGATCTTTTACTTGAATTTAAAGATCGCTTTTATTTTGCGCTTATGATTTTAAAGTCCCTTTGGAACTTTTGATAAAATTGTTAAAGCTTAAATTATTTTTTTAAAGCTGCAGCCATTGTTTTACCAATATCCGCTGGGCTAGCACAAACGTGGATTCCACATGCAGCCATAATTTTCATCTTAGCTTCTGCAGTATCATCTGCACCGCCAATGATTGCACCAGCGTGACCCATACGGCGTCCAGCAGGAGCTGTTTGACCAGCGATAAATCCAACAACAGGTTTTCTTAAATTATCTTTAATCCAATTAGCAGCGTCTGCTTCCATGCTTCCACCAATTTCACCAATCATGATGATACCTTCAGTTGCAGGATCGTTCATTAATAATTCAACTGCTTCCTTAGTTGTTGTTCCAATAATTGGGTCACCACCAATTCCAATAGCTGTTGTAATACCTAAACCAGCTTTCACAACTTGATCAGCTGCTTCGTATGTTAATGTACCGCTTTTTGAAACGATACCAATTGTTCCTTTCTTGAAAATAAATCCAGGCATGATACCAACCTTAGCTTCTTCTGCAGTGATAACACCTGGACAGTTTGGTCCGATCAATCTTGTTGTTTTACCTAATAAAAAGTTTTTCACTTTCACCATATCTTGAACTGGAATACCTTCTGTGATACAAACAACTAAAGCAATACCTGCATCAGCAGCTTCCATAATTGCATCCGCAGCAAAAGCTGGAGGTACAAAAATGATACTTACATCCGCGCCAGTTGTTTTAACAGCATCAGCCACTGTATTAAAAACGGGTCTATCTAAATGTGTTGATCCACCTTTACCTGGAGTAACACCACCCACTACTTGCGTGCCATATTCTATCATTTGAGACGCGTGGAAACTACCTTCTGTACCGGTAAAACCCTGTACAATAATCTTTGAGTTTTTATTAACTAATACTGACATGAGGACTGAATTTGTTATTTGTGGCGCAAAAATAGGCTAAAAGCCGTTTTTTTACCCTTATTTTCCAACAAAAATTATAGGTTTTTTTATAAATGGCTTGCAAGTAGTACTTTTGTCCCTCGCAAAGACAAAATTAAAATTAACATTATGGCAACAACATCGGACATTACGCGTGGGATGATCTTGAAATTAGACAATAACTTATACACTGTAGTTGAGTTTGGTGAAAATAAGACTGCTCGTGCAGCAGCGAAAATCTGGGCTAAATTAAAGGGCGTAGACAATAAGAGATCTATCGAAAAAACATGGAATAGTGGTGAAACCATTTTCCCAGTGAGAGTTGAGAAAAAGACCTATCAGTTCTTATACAAGGATGACAGCGGTTATAACTTAATGAATAATGAGACATTTGAACAAATCGTAATGGCAGAGGAAATGATTGATGCGCCTCAGTATTTGAATGAAGGTGGAGAAGTTTTTGTATTTATGAATACTGAAACTGAATTACCAATTGGTGCTGAATTACCTGAAAAACTAGACGTTTTAATTACATATTGTGAGAATGGCGTTAAAGGTGACACTGCAACAAGAGCATTAAAAGCTGCAACCATCGAGTCTGGAGCAACTGTAATGGTTCCTTTGTTTGTGAACGAAGGAGAAAAAATTAAGATCAATACTAAGAACGGAGAATACGTAGAAAGAGTTAAGTAGTTCCATTAACTGGAATTTTACTAGATTTTATATAGAATAGGGGACCTAGCGTTCCCTATTTTTATGCCCAAAATGCTCCATTTTGGATAAAAAAGTGGCAATATTTTGTGTTTTTACCTAAAAATACCCCAATTTTACCCAAAATTGCCAAACATGGACTTAAAACAAATTCACGACCTAATTAAGGTTGTAAACAAAAGTAATATTGGAGAAATTAGTATCGAAGACAAAGATGGTAAAGTAACCATCAAACAAAAAGAAGACAAAATCACAGTAAGTTCAGCACCAACTCAAGTATATGCTGCTGCTCCAGTTGCTGCACCTGTTGCCGCTGCTGCACCTGTTGCTGCCGCTCCGGTTGTAGCGGATAACTTAATTACTATAAAGAGCCCTATGATTGGTACTTTCTACCGTCGTGCTTCTCCAGAAAAGCCTTTGATGGCCGAAGAGGGAACTGAAGTAAATGTTGGAAAAGTGGTTTGTATTATCGAAGCCATGAAATTGTTCAATGAAATTGAATCAGAAGTAAAAGGAACAATTGTAAAAGTATTGGTAGAAGATGCAAGTCCGGTTGAATACGACCAGCCTTTATTCTTGGTACAACCTGCTTAGTCTCCCATTGTCAACTTTAAATTAACAAAATGTTTAAAAAGATATTGATTGCCAATCGTGGCGAAATTGCTTTGCGTATTATTCGCACGTGTAGAGAAATGGGCATTAAAACAGTGGCTGTCTATTCAACTGCTGATAAAGATAGCTTGCATGTAAAATTTGCAGATGAAGCTGTTTGCATTGGTGGACCAAAAGGTCAGGAGTCTTATTTGAACATTCCCCATATCATGGCGGCTTGTGAAATTACCAATGCCGATGCAGTACATCCTGGTTATGGATTTTTAGCAGAGAATGCAAAATTTGCTCAAATCTGTGCTGACCATGGAATTAAATTTATTGGTCCGACCCCAGAGATGATTAATAAAATGGGGGACAAGATTACTGCTAAGGACACCATGATTAAAGCAGGTGTTCCTGTTGTGCCGGGTAGTGAAGGTTTATTAGAAAATGTTGCTGAAGCAAAAGTATTAGCAAAAGAAATAGGATATCCAGTAATCATCAAAGCTACGGCTGGAGGTGGTGGTAAAGGAATGCGTGTGGTTTGGAAAGAAGATGAAATTGAAAAAGCATATGAGGCTGCTAAGATGGAAGCAGGAGCTAGTTTTAAGAATGACGGGTTGTACATGGAGAAATTTGTGGAAGAGCCAAGACATATCGAGATTCAAGTTGCCGGTGATCAATATGGAAATGTTTGTCATTTGAGTGAACGTGATTGTTCTATTCAAAGAAGACACCAAAAGTTGGTGGAAGAGTCTCCTTCACCATTTATGACTCCTGACTTACGCCAAAGAATGGGAGATGCTGCTATTAAAGCCGCTTCTGCTATTAATTATGAAAGCGTTGGTACTGTTGAGTTTTTAGTGGACAAGCATCGCAACTTCTACTTTATGGAAATGAATACACGTATCCAAGTAGAGCATTGCGTTACAGAGGAAGTTGTTAGCTATGACTTAATTAAAGAGCAAATTAAAATTGCTGCTGGTGAAAAAATATCTGGTAAAAGTTACGAACC
>CANFLP010000093.1 GCA_947447835.1 Bacteroidota bacterium | reverse complement strand
TCATCTAAAACTGCTTTTGACTTGGTACTAGTTCCACGCTTTAATAATTGTCCAGACAATTCAGCAAGACCTGCTTTGTCCCCTTCGGCAAAACCATCTAAATCTAAGGCCAATGTGGCTGTTACTCTTGGCAGCTTTGTGTTTTTTACTACAAATACTTGCAAGCCATTGGCAAGGGTAAATTTAACAGGATTCCCAACTTGGATTAAGGGAGCCTTGCCAGGAGCAGGCGCTTTACTTCTATCTACAGTTTGTGCCATTGTAACAATAGGCAAACAAACCAATAAACTATATATAAATTTTTTCATACAATATTTTTTAGGATAATTATTATTTAGTTGCTGCTTTAGCTTTTGGTACATAATATAATACAACACGGTTGTCTTTATTTAAATACTTCTTAGCAACTTTTAAAACATCTTCTCTTGTAACTTTATTGTATTTTTCTAATTCAGTATTTACTAAATTAGCATCTCCAAAATACACTTCAAAATTGGCCAAATTTTCTGCTATACCTGCCATGGTTCCTTTGCTTGCAACAAGTTCGGTAGTAATTTGATTTTTCACTTTTTGAAATTCTCTCTCTCCCACTAAATTGGTTTTTAAATCACTTACAACACTATCCATACTTATTTCTAAGGTAGTTGCTTTCACTCCTGCGTTAGCAAGCGCTAGGGCAATAAAAACACCGCCATCTTCATTAAAGAAAGGAACAGATTGAGCAGCTGCTGCCAATTGTTTTGTATCCACTAATGTTTTATTCATTCTAGAAGACTCTCCTCCAGATAATATAGTAGACAATACATTAAATGCATAATACTCTTCGCCTCCTTGCTTAGGTGCACGATATGCTTGGAATACACCTTCTAATTGAACATTGTCTTCAATGATGGCTCTTACCTCGCCTCCTAAAGGTGGTTCAACAATGTTAGGCCTTACAATAGCTGCACCTTTTGGTATAGCCGTAAAATAGGCAGCTATCTTTTGCTTAAGTGCTACTTTATCAAAGTCACCTGCAATAGACAAAACACAGTTATTTGGGACATAATAGGTTTTATAAAATTGGATAAACTCTTCCAATTTAGCCGCATTCAAATGCTCCATACTTCCAATTGGTGCCCATTTATAAGGATGTACTTTAAATACACGTTTTAACATCTCCGTTAAGAAACTTCCATAAGGACGATTATCCATACGCATTCTCTTTTCTTCTTTCACTACTTCTCTTTGTGTATTCACTCCTACTTGCTCAATTTTCGCATGCATCATTCTTTCACTTTCTAACCATAAGCCCAAGTCCAACTGGTTAGAGGGAAGCAACTCATAATAGAAAGTTCTATCCTGTGAAGTATTTGCATTTAATACACCCCCCGCATTGGTAACATATTTGTCAAATTCCCCACGCTTAATATTTTCGGAGCCTTCAAATAATAAATGTTCAAAGAAATGGGCAAACCCTGTTCTTGCCGTGTCTTCGTTTTTAGAACCCACATGATAAAGTGCAGTAACTGCAACAACAGGTGCACTATGGTCTTCGTGTAAAATCACTTTTAAACCATTGGGCAAAGTATATTTTTCAAACTGTATTGTTTGGCCTTGCGCAAAAATTTGCGTTAGCGACAAAAAACATACAAAAAAAAGAAATGATTTCTTTTGCATAAAAAAGCTTTAGTATTATGAATGAACTTAAAACTAAACTTATTTGTATTAATAATGAAATAAATTGCTGCGTATTTCTACCCTAAAATTTGATCAGCAGTAATTGTAGATGCTTGGTACCACTTAATTTCAGGGTCCTTTTTAAACCAAGTCATTTGGCGCTTAGCATAGTGTCTCGTGTTTTGCTGAATCAAGTCTATGACACGCTCTTTGGAAAGCTCAGCTTTGAAGAAAGGCTCCCACTCACTATAACCAACAGTTTGCAAAGCATTCAGATGAAAAGATGGTTTCAATGTTTTCACTTCGTTTTCTAACCCATCTTCAACCATATTCGAAACACGTTGATTAATGCGATCGTATAATAAATCCCTAGGCATTTCTAACCCTATTTTAACAATATTGAAGGGACGGATAATTTTAGGCTTATTTTGAAAACTTACTATGGAATTTCCTGTTCCCAACTTAACCTCTAAGGCACGCATTAATCTTTGTGGATTTTGCTGCTCCCCTTTTTCCCAATAAATGGGATCTTGTACCGAAACTTCTTTTTGCAACCATCTTAAACCCAATTTTTCATATTGACTAATGATGCCCTCTCTTATTTCCGATGCAATGGGAGGTATCATGTCCAACCCTTCGCAAAATGCTTTGATATATAAACCTGTTCCACCCACCATTACAACTGCATCTTTTGTTTTAAATAGAGCGGCTACTTTGTCTAAAGCATACTGCTCAAAAACCGAAGCATTCACTGTATCCTGAATGGAATGGCTCGCAATAAAATGATGAGGTACTGTTTCCAACTCTGTATTACTAGGCCTTGCTACGCCAATGTTCATTTCTTGGTAACACTGACGGGCATCTGCTGAAATAATTTCGGTATGCAATGCTTGTGCCAATGAAATAGCAAATGTAGTTTTACCAACTGCAGTTGGACCTATTATAATGTATACTGTTTTTGTTGTAGGCAATGGTGTGATTTTTAAAACGCAATAATTAAAGAGTAAAAGCGATATTAATAAAACGAATTAATAGGCTTCAAAGGAGTCATCTAAAAACCCGCTACCGCTTTCTTCGGAGCTGTCTTCGGAATCATCATCAGCGTCTTCCCCGTCATCAGACCCATTCCCGTCTTCTTCGCCCTCTTCCCCAAATCCATCTGTAGCTTCAGATAAATCATATTTCTCTTCGATATCAGCAAAATTCTTTCCTAATAACCCTTTTGAACCATATTGCATAGGACCCACACCTTCAACTCTTGATACAACAGGATACGCTAATTCCATATCCGCTTCTGCATTTTTTATAACCTGAATTAATTCAATTAAAAAAGTCCAGGCTTTTGCAAAATCATAAACGTAAATAAAATGCTGATTGGTGTCTATAATTTCAGTTCCAATGGCAGTCTCACTCATTAACAATGGAGGTGCTACATATTCTTTTTCATAAACCTCCTTACTGATTTCTCTTCCTCGTTTCCAAGTGTCATTACTTCTAAAAAATGTAGCCGAATGCAATTGATCAAACTCAAATGCCTTTAATATAATTAGATGTAAGTCGCTGAAATTTTGTGTATGTTTTACCAAAATATCTCTGTAAATCGCATCGTCTTCCTCCCAATAAACCCTAAATTTTAATATGGCCATACTGCTATTTTGAACCGCTAAATTACTAATTTATTACAGGAAATAGGCCTAGTTTGGCGCCTTCTTTCAACATATAAGCATATGCTGCATCATAATCGTTGGCAATATCCCCATCCAAGATGGCTTCTCTAATGGCATCTTTTATAATTCCAACTTGTTTAGAAGGTGTAATATTAAAAATTTGCATAATCATTTCACCTGTAATGGGTGGCTGCCAATTGCGAATACTATCTTTTTCCTCCACTTCCTGCAAGCGTATTTTTACAAATTCAAACCCTTGTAAATATCGTTTTACCTTGTTCTGATTTTTACTTGTAATATCTGCAGAGCACAATAACATTAAAAAATCAATATCATCTCCTGCATCAAATAACAATCTCCTAATGGCACTATCTGTAACATTTTCCTTGGTTAATGAAATAGGACGAAGATGAAGCCCAACCAATTTTTGCACCATTTTCATTTTTTCATTCAAAGGCAATTTCAATTGCGTGAAAATTTTAGGAACCATTCTTGCACCTACCACTTCATGCCCATGAAATGTCCATCCAAAACCCGGCTCGAATCTTTTGGTTTTAGGTTTTGCAATATCATGTAATAATGCAGCCCATCTTAACCAAATATCATCAGATGTTTGCGCAACATTGTCTAAGACCTGTAAAGTATGAGAAAAATTATCCTTATGTCCAATCCCATCCAATGTTTCAGCTCCTTCTAATTGTAAAAGCAATGGAAAAATATGTTGTAACAATCCAGCTTCTTTTAATAAATACCAGCCCTTTGATGGTGTCTTGGCCATCATTATTTTTTGCAACTCATCGGTAATGCGTTCTTGAGAAACTATTTTAATTCGATCCGCAATTTGCTTGATGCCCTTAAAAGTTTCCTCTGTTATGGTGAAATCTAATTGTGTTGCAAATCTTATTGCACGCATCATACGCAAAGGGTCATCATCAAATGTTTGTTCAGGCTGAAGCGGCGTTTTTAAAATTTTATTCTTCAAATCTTCCAATCCACCAAATGGATCAATGATATGTCCAAAATGAGATACACTTAATTCAATCGCCAATGCATTTACTGTAAAATCTCTTCGGTTTTGATCGTCCTCAATAGTGCCAGGACTTACTTCGGGTTTACGACTATGGCGTGCGTAACTTTCTTTTCTTGCACCTACAAATTCAATTTCGATATCGTCAAATTTCACTTGTGCTGTGCCAAAAGTTTTAAATAATGAAACAGGAGGTGTAGGATGAAATAATTTAGAGAACGCTTGCGCTAATGCCATTCCATCTCCAATGCAAACCACATCAATATCCTTAGTTGGACGATCCAAAATCTTATCACGTACAAAGCCTCCCACAGCAAATGCGGGTACACCAATTTTAGCAGCAGCTTCCGCTACAGCTTTCAATAATTCGGTCTCCCTTGTGGTAAGTTGGATTTGCATACGCGCAAATGTACTAATGTTGCTTCATTTGTAACAAAGGAGCATATAATTGTTCTTTTTGAATTGAATTTGCACAATTAAAATGTCCTAATGGACAGGCTTTTTTGCCATGTACTCCGCATGGTTTGCAAGCTAATTGCTGTTGTGTCTGAATAATAAACGAATTATCAGATAAAGGCCCATATCCAAAATCCGGAATGGTAGAACAATATATGGCTGCAACGGGTGCATTTACTGCAGATGCAAAATGCATTGGTGCAGAATCATTCACGTAATTTAACAATGCGTTTTTTTGCAAAGCGGCCGAACTTAAAAAATGAAATTTCCCTGCTAAATTAATTACACTATTTTTCACTTTAGCACTAGGAGAAATAGCATCAATAATTTCATCACCTATTGCTTTATCTCCCGGCCCACCTATAATAAAAACCTTTCCTTCAAAATTCAAGTCATTTAAAAATGTTATCCATTGTTGTATCGGGAATTGCTTGGTAAACCAAACCGAAGCAGGTGCAATACAAATGTAGGGCTGATCTTGATACGGCCTCACTTTTTCGAAATCAGTAACAGCTGGATATAATCTTGGTTTACACAATGCAATGGTTGCATCTAACACTTGAATCAATGCAAGATTTTTTTGAATCTCATGCAAACCCACTTGCATTTCCTGATGTTTTACTTTATGTGTAAACAAAAAAGATGCTGGATTTTTATCAAACCCAATCTTTATTTTTGCTCCTGAAAAAATCGTCCACAATCCAGTAGCAGCATATCTTTGAACATTTACAAGCACATCATATTTTTGAGTGCGCAATTGTTTTAAGGTTCGAAACCAATTTGCGTATTTATGTTCTTGCTTATTCCATATCAACACTTGGTTAATAAAAGGATGCTTTGCAAACAAAGCCTCATTCCCTTTCCGCACAACAATGTCAATTTGCGCTGATGGATATTGCAGATGTAAAGACTCTAACAAGGATGTACTTAATACTACATCGCCAATAAAAGCAGTTTGAATGACACAAATTTTTTGCATAGAATACCTTATTAAATTAGTGTCTTATAATTATTATTTGACCATCTTTATCCCATTTTACAATGGAAGAAGGTTGTTGTAATTCGGTTTCATCCTGACGAAGTTTAACAACATAGTCTACGCCTTCGGTAATATCTAAAGAAATGTCATTAAAGCAAAGTGGCGTGGGGTAAGAAGATATATTGGCAGATGTACTTACAATAGGCTTTCCAAATAGTTTTATTAATTCCTGACAAAATTTATCCTTACAAACGCGTATAGCAACTGTACCATCCGAAGCCAGTAAATTAGTGGCTAGGTTTTTTGCATTTTGATAAATAACGGTAGTAGGTTTATGTATTCCTTTTATATAATCAAAAACTTGCACCTCATCTACATCCACATATTTCAAAATGGAAGATTCGTTATCCACTAAAACAATCATAGCCTTAGTGTCCACTCGTTTTTTTAAATCAAAAATTCTTTGCACTGCATTTTCATTGGTTGCATCACAACCAATTCCCCAAACCGTATCGGTGGGGTATAAAATAAGCCCCCCATTTTGAAGGGTATTTATACAAGCTTGTATATCATCGTTGTACGGGAACATGATGCAAATTAAACAATACCTAGTATAAAATTGTCTGATTATTGTGCAAAAGAATTCAGAAAAAAATAGTGCCTGAGCCGTATTTTTGCCAAAATTGATAATAATGGACTTAAAGACTAAAATTGAAGCCGCATGGAATGACCGTGCTTTATTAAAAGATGAAACCTATAGCAATGCAATCCGTGAAGTGATTGAAGAAGTAGATAAAGGAAGATTAAGAGTTGCAGCACCCAAAGAAAATGATTGGGTAGTAAACGAATGGGTTAAGCAAGCGATACTAATGTACTTTGGAATCCAACAAATGCAAACCTGGGAGTTAGCTCCTTTTGAATTTCATGATAAAATGTTATTAAAATCGGGGTATGCCGAACTAGGTGTCCGTG
>CANFLP010000092.1 GCA_947447835.1 Bacteroidota bacterium | reverse complement strand
ATTACCGAAACAAAGATTTTGTTGATTGTAGGCCATGTTCACAATATCTGGCACCGATGTTTTAGCTAGTTCGGCCAAAGCTTTAACTGCAGCCAATTTCATAGCCTCATTAATTTGCTTAGCACGCACATCTAATGCACCTCTAAATATATAAGGGAAACCTAAAACGTTATTCACTTGGTTAGGATAATCAGAACGGCCTGTTGCCATGATGATATCTTTTCTTGCACTCGTAGCAGCTTCATAACCAATTTCAGGATCGGGATTTGCCAATGCAAAAACAATTGGATTTTTTGGCATTGATGCAACCATTTCAGGTGTCACAACATTGCCAACACTTAAACCTAAAAATACATCTGCATTTTTAAACGCTTGTTGTAAAGTAAGCGTACTAGATTTAACAGCAAAAGGTTTTCTGTCCTCTCCTAAATCAGTTCTACCCACATGTAAAACACCATCCTTATCAAACAAAGTAAAGTTTTCATACTTCGCACCTAATGCCACATATAATTTAATACAAGCCATAGCTGCAGCGCCTGCGCCACTAACAACAAATTTAGCCTTATCAATTTTCTTTTTTTGTAACTCTAATGCATTTAACAAAGCCGCACTACTAATAATAGCAGTACCATGCTGATCGTCGTGCATTACAGGAATATTCATTTGCTCCTTTAACTTCTGTTCAATGTAAAAACATTCAGGAGCTTTGATGTCCTCTAAATTAATGCCGCCAAAAGTTGGCTCAAGTGATTTAACAATTTGAACAAATTTATCCGGATCAGTTTCGTTAATCTCAATATCAAAAACGTCAATGTCAGCAAATATTTTAAACAATACTGCCTTTCCCTCCATCACTGGTTTACTCGCTTCGGGACCAATATTTCCTAATCCTAAAACTGCTGTTCCGTTGGTAATTACACCCACTAAATTTCCTTTAGCAGTATACTTATAAACGTCCGAAGGATTGTTTTGAATTTCTGTACATGGAATTGCAACACCAGGACTATATGCTAATGATAAATCTTTTTGCGTTTTGGTTTCTTTGGTAGGAACTACTTCAATTTTTCCTGGGCGTCCGTTAGCGTGATACTCAAGCGCTTGATCTTTGCGAAGGTTCTGTTTATTCGACATGTAATAAATTTATAACGAATGTTAGTTTACAAGTACTACAAAGCTAATGAATTAATTGAAAACCTTATATTTAAGCTTCTAAATGATTGATTATTAAGGAAGGGGCAGTTATTTAGCAAATAAACTAACTCCTAACCACGCCATCATACCTACCCCATTTGCAATGGCATCCTCGTCCACTTTAAATACTGGTGTATGCACATTATGAATTGCATCCTTCAACTCGTTTCTTACTCCAAGACGGAAAAAGCATCCTGGTATGACTTGAGAATAATAGCCAAAATCTTCGGCGCCCATTCTTAGTTCTGTCTCTTCTACATTTTCTGCACCCATATATTGGTCGGCTAATCTCCAAGCAGCTTCAGTAATCATTGGTTCATTGTCCACTGTTGGATAACCTACATCCACTCTAAAATCAATTTCTGCACCAGTTGCTATTGCCAAACCTTTTGCTTGTTGAAGCATTAGTTCGTGTGCTTTAAAACGCCATACCTCATCCATTGCTCTAAAAGTGCCCATTAATTTTACCTCACTAGGAATTACATTAGTGGTATTTCCTCCATGTATTGAACAAATAGATAAGACAGATGGATTTTGTGGATTTCTGTTACGAGAAATAATAGTTTGTAAACTAGTAATTAATTGTGCAGCAACTAAAACGGTATCAACAGTTTGATGTGGAGTAGCAGCATGTCCACCACTTGATTTAATACTTACATACAACTCATCGGCACTTGCCATTACACGTCCTTTTCTAAAACTTAATTTACCAAAAGGCAAACCCGAATGCACGTGCAACCCAATGATACCTTGAGGTACAGGGTTTTGCAAAGCGCCATCACGTATCATATAACTTGCTCCACCTGGATTTTTTTCTTCACCAGGCTGAAACAATAATTTTATAGTCCCTTCAAACTCGCCTCTTAAACTCCATAATATTTTTGCTGCACCTAATAAGATTGTAGTGTGTACATCATGACCACAAGCATGCATTACGCCTGGATTCTTTGACTTATAATCAACGTCGTTTTCTTCCTCAATTGGCAATGCATCCATGTCGGCACGTAAAGCAATGACACGACTACTTGGATTTTTACCTTCTATAATTCCTAATACACCTGTAGTTGCAATAACGGTGAAGGGGATCCCAATTTTATTGAGTTGTGCTTGTACAAATTTGCATGTTTCAAATTCCTGATAACTTAATTCAGGATGCGCATGCAAATGTCTGCGTATAGCAATATTTTCTTCCTGCCCTTGAGCAGCTAATGTTTTTATTTTTTCTAGTAACATAGTAGTGAACTAAATATTAAAATGAACTTGATTAAAGTTACCAATTAATAATTGCTTTTTAAATTATCTGTCATTGCACCTGTTACGATGGCTACACCCGCACTGCATCCAATACGCGTTGCACCTGCATCAATCATGGCTTTTGCAGTGGCATAGTCTCTTATTCCTCCCGAAGCTTTAATATGTATTGAATCAGGTAAATGTTTACGGAATAATTGAACCGCTTCTACACTGGCTCCTTTTTCGGCATAGCCTGTAGATGTCTTTAAAAAGTCAATGCCCGCAATGCCGTAAATATCACAACACTTTATAATTTCATCATCAGTTAAAACCCCTGACTCAATAATTATTTTCACTGCCTTTCCCTTGGATCTAATAATGGGCATGATATGATTTATCTCGTCTGCAATGGCCGCCCAATCTCCATTTTTAATAGCAGAAATATTGGCTACCACATCTAATTCGTCCGCGCCGTCCACCATGGCTAAGATAATTTCTGCAATCTTAGCTTCGGTTGCACTATAACCAAATGGGAAACCTATTACGGTTGCCACTTTAACATCCGATCCTGCAACATGTTCCTTTGCCAATTTCACAAAATTCGGAGGCACACATACAGCTGCAAAATCATGTTGTTTTGCTTCCGAACATAACTTCTCAATATCCGCAACCAAACAGGTTGGCTTTAAAATTGTGTGGTCGATATATTTGTTAATTGGCATCATATTATTTACATAAAAGCTTCGTAAAATGAAAGTAACAAAGTTGAAATATTAAGCAGCGTCCTTTCCGTGACAAGCTTTGTATTTTTTGCCACTTCCACAAGGACAAGGATCGTTACGACCAATTTTTGGCCCTACCGTTATTGGCGCTTGTTTTTGTTCGCTTGGATCATGGTATTGTTTTTCACCAACACCTTCCTCGGTTCTACCAGCACTTAACTTACTTAAATCCGTTTTTTGTTGACGACCTTCCTTAACACCTTGTTCTATTGGCAAATGCACATGACATAAGAATTGAACCAACTTGTGGTTAATTTCAATATCCATTTTACGGAACAATTCAAAGGCTTCCATTTTATAAATAACCAATGGGTCTTTTTGTTCGTAGGTAGCTGTTTGAACCGATTGTTTTAAATCGTCCATTGCACGTAAATGTTCTTTCCATGCATCGTCTATCAAACTTAAAGAAATAGATTTTTCGGCTTGTGTTGCCAATGCTTGACCGCCTGTACTTACGTTCTTGTCTAAGTTTACTAATACATTGTAAGCAACCTTACCATCCCCTACAGGTACAATCACGTTTTCGATATGACTGCCTTGCTCCAAACGTATTTTCTTAAACACAGGAATGCTTTCCTGCATAATGTCTTTTTTCTTATACTCGTAATGTGCAATCGCTTCTTGATAAACTGCTTCCACTAAATCATTTTCTTTCGTAGAAGAAAAATCTTGCGCAGAAATTTTGGTGTCGAATCCTGCGTGAACAATAAGTGCTAATTTGAAATCATCATAGCTTCCTGTTGTTTTATGCGAAAAAACTAAGCCTTCAATTACTTGATAGAATGCATTGTCAATATCCAATGCTAATCTTTCTCCAAACAAGGCATGATTACGTTTTTTGTAAATCACCGCTCTTTGTTTATTCATTACGTCATCATATTCTAATAAACGCTTTCTAATACCAAAGTTATTTTCCTCTACTTTCTTTTGCGCTCTTTCAATTGATTTAGTGATCATGCTATGTTGAATCACTTCGCCTTCTTTATAACCAGCAAAGTCCATCACTTTCGCAATACGCTCACTTCCAAACATGCGCATTAAATCATCCTCTAATGAAACAAAGAACTGAGAAGAACCTGGATCACCTTGACGACCAGCACGACCTCTTAACTGTCTGTCTACACGACGAGAGTCATGACGCTCTGTGCCTAATATTGCCAAACCACCCACCGCTTTTACTTCGGGGCTTAATTTAATATCCGTTCCACGACCTGCCATATTTGTTGCAATAGTAATAGCACCAGTTAAACCTGCTTCTGCTACTACTTGTGCTTCACGTGCATGCTGTTTTGCGTTCAATACATTGTGTGGAATATTTTTTTGACGCAACATTCTGCTCAACAATTCACTCACTTCCACACTAGTCGTACCAACCAACACTGGACGACCTTTGTCTCTTAAATCTTCAATCGCTTCAATGACTGCTCCAAATTTTTCACGCTTGGTTTTAAATACTAAATCCTGCTCGTCAATACGCACTGCTGGAATATTAGTTGGCACCGTTACCACATCTAATTTATAAATACTCCAAAACTCAGATGCTTCTGTTTCGGCTGTACCTGTCATACCACCAAGTTTGTGGTACATTCTAAAAAAGTTCTGTAAAGTAATAGTAGCGTAGGTTTGCGTAGCAGCCTCAATCTTCACATTTTCTTTTGCTTCAATGGCTTGGTGTAATCCGTCAGAATAACGACGACCTTCCATGATACGACCTGTTTGCTCATCTACAATTTTCACCTGACCTTCAATCACCACATATTCAACATCATTATCAAATAAAGTATAGGCTTTTAATAATTGATTCACGGTGTGAATACGATCGGCCTTAATACTGTAATCGGCAATGATAACTTCCTTTTGTTGTAATTTTTCTTCTGCACTCAATGCTGCATTTGTATCAATTGTATTTAATGCTACACTAATATCTGGTAACAAGAAAAAGTTAGGATCTTCTCCAGCACCTGTAATTAAATGCAACCCTTTATCTGTTAATTCGACTGAATTATTTTTTTCATCAATATGGAAATACAAGTCTTGGTCAACATGTTGCATTTCTCTTTGTTGATCGGCTAAATAGTAGTTTTCAGATTTTTGCAATTTCACTCGCACACCTGGCTCACTCAAGTATTTAATTAAAGCGCCACTTTTTGGCAAACCTCTAAACGCACTATACAAAGCCTTTCCGCCATCTTTAGGATCATCATTGCCATCAGCAATTTTCTTTTTTGCTTCAATCAAAAATTGGCTTACCACTTTCTTTTGCGCTTCAACCAATTTTTCAATTCTTGGTTTTAATTCAAAAAATTGTTGCTCACCTGTTTGATGACCAACTGGACCAGAAATAATTAATGGCGTACGTGCATCGTCAATTAAAACACTATCCACCTCATCCACCATTGCATAATGGTGTTTGCGTTGCACCATTTCCTCTGGAGTGTGCACCATATTATCCCTTAAGTAGTCAAAGCCAAATTCGTTATTTGTTCCGTAAGTAATGTCGGCTCGATAAGCATTGCGACGCTCTTCGGAATTAGGCTGATGTTTGTCGATACAATCCACGGTAACACCCAACCATTCAAAAATAGTACCATTCCACTCACTATCTCTTTTTGCTAAGTAATCATTCACCGTTACAATATGAACCCCTTCCCCAGCCAATGCATTTAGGTAAGCAGGCAATGTTGATACCAAAGTTTTACCCTCACCTGTAGACATTTCGGCAATCTTACCTTGATGTAAAACAATACCTCCAATTAACTGCACATCGTAGTGCACCATGTTCCAAGTTACAGGGGTGCCGGCCGCTTTCCAGGTTGTTTGGAAAACAGATTTATCGCCTTTGATTTCGATGTATTCTTTCTTAACTGACAATTCACGGTCTAAATCAGTTGCTGTAGACACTAATTCCTCATTGTCTGTAAAACGACGCGCTGTTTCCTTAACTACTGCAAAAGCCTCAGGTAAAATATCCCAGAGTACTTTCTCAATTTCTTGGTCACGATCCTTTTTAATCTTGTCAATATTTTGATAAATAGCATCACGGCCCATTAAGTCACTAACAGATAAAGCTTCCGCCTTTGTTTGCTCAGACTCGATGAGTGCATCTAACTCGCTAGTTTGAGCCTTAATTTTTGCTTTTAATTCGGTGGTCTTAGCCCTTAATTGGTCGTTATCTAAGGATTTATAACCCTCAAAATGACCATTAATCACCCCTACTAAATGCTGGATTTTTTTAACGTCTTTCTCACTTTTTGAACCGCCAAAAAGTTTATTGATAATTTGCAACATATGCCTTGAAAATAATTGTGTTAATGTCCCTATGTCAATATGCGTGCCAAAGTTTATTGGACGGCTATTAAAGGGTCTCAAAGGTAAGGATTTGAGGGCAGTTTGGCCATTTTAAAGGCCCTCCAATATAAAAATTAACTTGACGGGCCTGAAAAGTGGAAAATGGGTAAAAAAATGATACCTTTGCCTGCCTAAAACACAGGAAACTTTAAAGCTATGGCTGGTCAGTTAAAAGAAGTAAGAAATAGAATAAAAAGTACTCAAAGTACTCAGCAAATCACTAAAGCCATGAAAATGGTTAGTGCTGCTAAATTACGTCGCGCGCAAGACGCTAT
>CANFLP010000091.1 GCA_947447835.1 Bacteroidota bacterium | reverse complement strand
TAAGTCTAATGGATTACATGATATAAATATTAATCACTTAGCTTGGGATGCCCTACAGGAGCAACTATTAGTTAGTTATGAAAATAGTAATATTGATATTATTAAAGGCGACCAAGTTTTTAATATCAATGCTATTGAGCTTACTAGCTCATTAACCAATCATTCAATTAACGCCATTCGTATTTATAATAACTGGGCATTAGTGGCTACCAATTTTGGAATAGTAGTATTAGATTTAATTAAGCACGAGATTAAAGATAATTGGTTTCCTAATAATAGTCAACAAGCTACTATTACATATGATGTTGTACTTGCTAAGGATAGTTTGTTCGTTGCAACCGAAAATGGCATTTGGTCAACGCCTTTTAAAAACAATTGGATACTACCTAATCAGTGGAAACATGCACCTAGCTATGATGAATTAAATATTCAACATCTTACTCAACAAAACGGAATCATATACGCATATAATAACACTACATTATTTCAACTTCCCAATACCAGTCCAATTTTTAATACAAACAATGGACATATACAAAACATAGACACAACAAGTAGCGCATTAAATATTTGCATACAATATCCTAGCAACAAAGGCGCAATATTACAGTTGAATAAGGATCATAATATAAGTACGCTAATTGATAGCAATGAAATAGCAGCTCCAATGCAGGCTATCATACTAGGCAACAATTATTGGGTAGCTGATAGCATTAATGGATTACTATTAAAAAACACAAGTTCGAAATGGCTAAATGCAGGTGGTCCAAAAGCTAGTATTCAAGGGGCTGCATTCATTAATGAAAATAATTTACTTGCCCCATTTGGGAACAAGCATATTGGGTTTGCAAAATTTAGTGAGGATGCTTGGGTTACTTATTCGGCAATAGGAAATTCAATTTTACCTAATTTTAATGCATCTATACAATCAAATCAGGATCAAAGTTTTTGGTTCACAAGTAATGTGGGTTTAATCCATTTTACAAATAATAATACACAGGTTGAATATATACAGCCTAATGCGCTCACAGGCAATTATAACGATATTCAATCAGATCAAAATAATAAACTTTGGGTATTGCAAGATCAACAAGGTATTGCAAGGCAATCTAATACTACATGGAATACAATCCCCTTGCCAAGTAATTTTATTAACAAAGGTCTTGAAAAATTTATATTGAATAATCAAGGGCAGGCTTGGCTTATAGCTCCTAACCAACAGGGAATTTTTGTATACCAGTCCAAGGACGTGTACGCTACAGAAATTTGGAGACAACTTTCTACACAATCAAGTAATGGAAACCTACCCAGTATGCATGTTACAAGTATTGCTAAGGATCATGCTGGCAGTATTTGGGTTGGGACAGATAATGGCATTGCCATTTATAATTGCAGCGATATGGCATCAGAACCCTGCAACGCTTATGTTCCCATAGTAAATAATAATGGATTTAATGGTTATTTATTCCAACATGAAATAGTCAATTGTATTGCGGTGGATGGTGCCAATAGAAAGTGGATTGGAACAAATAATGGCGCATGGTTATTAAGCGAAGACGGATTAAATATAATAGCACATTTTACTAAAACAAATAGTCCTTTACCTGCAGATACTATATTGCAAATTTTGATTGCGCCAACAACTGGCGAGGTATTTATCAATACTTCAAATCAAATGGTAAGTTATCGAGGTACTGCTACAGAAGGAAAGCAAACTCAAAATAATATTCAAATTTTCCCCAATCCCGTTGCTAGTTCCTACAACGGCACAATTGCATTTAGAGGTTTAATTGAAAATGCGATATTGAAGATTACAGATTTAACAGGTAAGCTTGTTTATCAAACAAATGCATTAGGCGGACAAGCAATATGGAATGGTCGCACTTACGAAGGGCGCAAAATAGCTACAGGTATTTATCTTGTATTTGCTAGAGACTTAGCTGGCAATGAAAACTCAGTAAGGAAATTAGTAATTGCAGACGGCTACTAGTCTGTTGCTAAATCAAAATTCTTAAAGGCTTTAAAGTTTAACATACCATGTTCGCCTTTTACAACACGATACATAATTTGTCGCACTTTTTTGGTAGGTACTTTGATTGCTGTATCAGCATCATAAATAGGAAACTTGCGAAATAAAATTCCTTCTACTAATTTAAAGTCGTCACTACCTCTGTATCCTTTACTTAATTGCATATCATTGGTAATATCTGGAAAGTAAATTGGCTGTAATGATTCGTTTTCCATTGAACTAAGTGTAAATAAATTAGTTTTCCCAGTTGCATCTAAAACATAAATGATAATATCTGGAAAGCCGTCCTGATTCAAATCGTCAATTTCGGAAGACAGCACCCTGCCTCTTAATTCTAAATTCACCTCTCTTGCTTCTGACTTAAATCCTATAGGACGCACGTTTAAAACATTACGTTCAAGCGAGCGATTCATACAGGTTACTCTATAGCCGGCCTTCCCAATTTTTAGGGTACTATCGTACTTGATCATTTTTTGACCAAAAGAGCCAAGTGACAAAAGTAAAAAAGCGATGGTAAAATATTTGTACATTCGAATTGTGTTTTCATTCCAAAGTTAATAGAATAGTTCTAATTTACACATCAAAGTCAGAAACATGTCTTTTAGTATTGATATTCAAGCTCAGTTTAACTTTAAACGCATTCGCATTACTAATAATGCAACGCAGGTATATATAGATATCATAAGCAAAGGAGGATTATTGAATAGCTGGACACAATCTCCAGAAAAACAGGGCTGGGATATCATTGACGGAAATAGCTTTGAAAATGGATGGGAGGGTTTTGAATCAACTGGTTTTAAAAGTGGCAAAATGAACCCTTTTTCTTGCCGATTACAACATGGTCAATATCAACACGAAGACAAGCAATATACCATTGACAAATATTATTTGGGAGACCACGCAATACATGGAATAGTATACGATGCCAATTTTGAAATTAGCTCAACCAATATAGAAAATAACAAAGCTTCAGTTACATTACAGTATGATTGCCACAACCAAGATAAAGGCTATCCATTCAAATATAGTGTTCAATTGCATTGGACTTTTTGGGAGCAAAATAAAATTACTGTTCAAACTATTATCACCAATCAGGATACGGTTTCCTTCCCAATGATGGACGGATGGCATCCTTATTTTAAATTGGGGAATAGTGTGAATGATTGTACAATTCAATTAACCAATAAGGGTGTACTTGAGTATGATGATGCATTAATTCCAACTGGGAATATATTACCACATACTGCATTTGAAAACCCCAAAAACCTTGCTGGTATTGAGTTAGACAATGGATACGTATTAGACATGAATAATCCGAGTTGTAGCTTAGAAAATGAGGATTATAAATTAGTGGTAACACCTATCGCTAATTACCCCTACTTGCAATTGTATACACCTCCTAGCAGAAAGAGTATTGCAATTGAAAATTTAAGTGGTGCACCAGATTGTTTTAATAATAAAATGGGGCTACATATTATGCAACCCCATTCAGTTTGGATATTGGAAACCAGCTTCCAATTATTCTATAAGTAATTATAAGCTCATTACTGCTGTTATGCTAATTTCTACATTTACATTTCTTGGTAATGTTTTCACTGCTACTGTTTCACGTGCAGGGAAGTCAGCTGTAAAATAACTGCCATACACTTCATTTACCTCTGCAAACAATTGCATATCACTTAAAAAAATGGTTGTCTTAACAATATGACCAAAGTTAATTTTAGCTTCTTCTAAAATTGCTTTAATATTTTCCATTACTTGTTTTGTTTCGGCTTGGATGGTATCTAAAACCAAATCACCTGTTGCAGGGTCAAATGCAACCTGACCACTAGCAAATAAAAATCCATTAGCAATTACTGCTTGACTATAAGGACCAATAGGTGCAGGCACTTTATTGGTTTGAATAATTTGTTTTGACATATAAATGATATTAGAGGCACAATTTCTTATTTTTCTATCAAATACGGGCTTATTTTTGCAAAACAATTATACAATTTGGCTATTTTCTTATATATCGACACCACAAGCGAAAAAGCAATCATCGCTATAAGCAAGGACGCCCATTTATTGGCATTGGAAGAAAACAGCCAATCCAATACCCATGCATCTTTTGTACAAGTAGCTATTGAAAAAGTGATGGTTCATGCCCAGATAAAAATGGATGCAATTGATGCCGTTGTTGTAACCTTGGGACCAGGCAGTTATACGGGTTTAAGAGTAGGGCTAGCGAGTGCAAAAGGCATTGCTTATGCCATTAATAAACCACTCATTGGCATATCTACCCTAGCATTATTAGCACAACACGCAAGTACACACCCAAATGTAAAACAACATCAAAATAACATTCAACTTTTTAGCATGATTGATGCGAAAAGAATGGAAGTTTTTGGAGCAGTGTATAAAGCGGATAAAACAATTGTTGTTCCAGAGCAAGCTATTATTTTAGATACCAATTACTTAGAAAGCTTACTCCATAATGGACCGGTTATATGTATTGGAAATGGCGCAACAAAAACAAAAGCGCTTAAAACAGATCCAGCTCTTTACTTTTTGGAAGAACCTTATGATATTCAAGATTTTATGCAACTTGCTCAAATTAAGTGGGAACAAAAACAGTTTGAAGACATCGCTTATAGTCGTCCATCTTATCTAAAAGATTTCTATCAAAAGCCTCCACAAACCGCTTAATATTTCCTGAAAAAGGATAAACGGTAATATAGTTTCCTAATTTCGCAACAATTATATATTAGTATTTAAATTAATAATGTAGCTTTGCTGAATAAAATATTTAGTTCAAAAACCCCCCAATACTTAATATTGTCATGAATCAGTCTTTACCCCAATTGCAATTATCAAATGGCAAAGCGCCATTGAAAGTAGACTTATTACATAGCAAAAAAGCTGCTATGATTTTAAGAGCCCTTAATCACAAATTGCGTCAGCAAATTGTAAAATTAATTGACGAGCATCAAAAAATGACCGTTACTGAGATTTATGTGAAACTACGTTTAGAGCAGTCTGTTGCTTCACAACACCTAGCTATTTTAAGAAGAGCTGGCATTGTGATTACAACAAGAGAAGGCAAATTTATTTTTTACACTGTAGACTACAGCAGATTGGAGCAAGTAAACCAATTTGTTGAGCAATTAGTAGGATAATATGGTTTTATCTATTGATCAATTCAAGCAATTGCTTGATGAACCAGCTAATGTAATCATTGATACAAGATCTGCAGATCAATGGATGGATGGACATATCCCTAACTCATTACATATCACCCCGGCTACTGTAAAATATGCAGTAGCCATGGGGATGATTAAAAGAGACTCCCCACTTGTATTTATTTTAGATCCTCAATTAGAAAAAGAAACACTTGCCTATTTTAAGGAAGCTGCTTTTTCTAATATGATTGGATATTTAGATGGCGGCTATGCAACATGGTTTACCAATGGAAATAAAACCGATATGTTAATTGAAATAGAGCCAGATGAATTAGCTATGGACATTCCTTTTGACGAATTCTTGATGCCATTGGATATTAGAACAGAGGAAGCCTATAATTTAAGTCATATTAAAAATTCAGTTTCTCTACCCTTAGCTGAATTTATGGATCCAGGAAGCATGTCCGAACTAGACGAACATTTTAATATTTACATTATAAGTGAAAACGGAGATAGCAATACCCTTGCAGCTAGTTTATTAAAAAAACAAGGAATCCATAATATCAGAACGGTTATGGATGGTTGGGAAGGCGTGCAATTTCTAAAAGATAAATTTAGCTTTGAAAGCATCAAGAAAGCTAAAATCACTAAAACGGATTCTTCTAAAACTAGTTTTTTAGAAGACTAAGTATTATTTCAAACCTAGTTTACTACTTTTTTTCTACTTCACTACTAAGGCTTCATGTATCAACGCATCATAGTTGTATTTCCAACGTCTGTGACTCCATAAATAATTAGATGGATGTAGCTTTATTTTTTCTTCTAATACTTTTACATACAACGCAGTTAATTCCCCTTCTTTAAAATCGTTAGGCGTCGTTGTCATTACTTCATATTCAGAGTGATAATACCCTCGTTTAATACGATAAAAATGTACAAAGACTTGTGCAGTATTATTTAGTTTAGCCCCTTTTTCTGGGCCCTTTACAAATGGCGTAAGTCTTCCAAAAAAAGGAACCCAAAATGCCTGTAATGGATTGCCTGGATTCTGATCCGCAGCTAGTGCCATTGCATACGCGCCTTGGTTAGCATATTTATGGAACTGGGATCTAAAATTAGTAGCAGGAATTAATATCGAACCATACCTAGCTCTTAGATCGTAAATTAATTTATTGAACGCCTTATTGCTTAATGGCATAAACACAGCAATAAATGGATACTTGCTATATTTAGCAACACCCCAATTGGCAAACTCCCAATTAAAAAAGTGACCCGCCATAATTTGTACATTTTGGCCTGAAGCATATAAATCATTAAGTACTTCAACATTGGAAGAAAATCTTTCGTCATACGTTTTATCTGAAACAGATAACATTTTTATGGTTTCAATAAAGGAATCAGTAAACTGTTGATAGAATTCTTTTGCAATTTTTTTTCGCTCTTTAGCTGACTTTTCAGGAAAGGCAATCTTTAAATTTTGATCAACCACGTCTACTCTATACCTAATTACCCTTCTTAAAATAAAAGCAATGCTGTCACTTATAAAGTACAATACGCGCCATGGCAGTAATGAAATCAAATAAAAAAAACTATAAAATACAGTATACATAGTATTGAATTAATGTTGCACAGGATCAATCCATGCATCATTTTCTTTTAATAATTGAATCAATTCATCCAC
>CANFLP010000090.1 GCA_947447835.1 Bacteroidota bacterium | reverse complement strand
ATGAAGTACAAATCTACATAAAATTTTGTGGGCAGAGTAGGGTTCGAACCTACGTACTCGTGAGAGAACAGATTTACAGTCTGTCGCCTTTAACCACTCGGCCATCTGCCCAAAAATAGAGCCGGAAATGGGACTCGAACCCGCGACCTGCTGATTACAAATCAGCTGCTCTACCAACTGAGCTATTCCGGCTTATCTTAAATCCACAAAAGAACACTCCCCAATTTTGGGATGGCAAAGGTAATGGAATTCTTTATTTATCAAAATTTTAGGCGATTTTTTTATCCGTTTTTTTTAGGGAAATGGGGAAATCTTTCGAAATCCTTGTATTTAAGGGCATAAATACACTTTCTACCCTATCTTTTTTCCCAAAACTTGGCTATCATCTAAAACACAAAAGACCCAAATTGGGCCTTTTGTAAATGTTTCGAGTTTGCTATTTGATAAAATTACGCTGCTACTTTTTCTTTTTTCTTTTTTAGTTGATTGGTTACAGATTCAAAAGCTTGTTCAAATGACTCCTCAAATGACTTTGAAGTTGCTTTCACAAAGCAATCTTGCTTAGGAATATGAACGTTAATCTCTACCACCTTATCCTTTATTGCGTGCACCAAGTTATCTAGTTTTAAAAATACATCCACTTTAGTTATTCGATCATGGAATGTTGCCAATTTTTGAACCTTTCTCTCTACCAATTCTAAAAGCTTTTCGTCTGCATCAAAGTGCACTGTTTGAATGTTAATGTTCATGATTAATTTTTTAAAAGATAATAAACTAATGAAAGAACTGACCAGGGGTTAATACTAACTCCTGCAACATTAAGTTACAACAATCTTTGAAGAATAAAAACAATTATTTTCTTTTATGAAAACTTTAAGACTAGCAATGAGTCTAGTCATTTTAGGCTTATGGATTGCCTGACAAAGATTAGGCTTTGGGGTGCGCCTTAGCAAACACTTCTTTTAACTTTTCGATGGTGTTATGTGTGTATACCTGAGTGGCAGCAAGGCTTGCATGGCCTAGTAGTTCTTTAACTGCATTTAAATCTGCCCCATTATTCATTAAATGTGTGGCAAAGCTATGTCTTAACACGTGTGGACTTTTCTTTTGCAAAGTGGTTACTTGTGATAAATAAAATTTCACAAAAGTATACACTGCCCTAGGCTGTAATGCCTTGCCTTTTTCAGTAACAAATAAGTGAGGATTTCCATTGGCTTCAGTTGGCTTTTCGGCTATATATTTTTTTAACTCAGCAGCTAAATCAGGGCTAATTGGAAGTATTCTTTCCTTATTCCCCTTTCCTAATACCTTGATGATTCTTTTTGAAATATCCAACTGATTTTCTTTGCTTTGTATCAACTCGCTTAAACGCATTCCAGTAGCATAAAAAAGCTGTATCACCATTTTTTCAGTATACCCCTTCCACCCTTCTGCAAATTCTAAATTTACCAGCAGCTGCTCCATATCATTTTCGGCAACAAATGCAGGCAATCGCTTACTAATTTTAGGGCTAATAACTGTTTCCATTGGGCTCTTAACCAATTGCCCTTGTTGAATTTGGTATTTAAAGAAAGATTTTAAGGAGGAAATTTTACGATTCAATGTTTTCCCTGTCATTTCATCTTCCTTCATATTTGCTAGCCAGGATCTAACTATGGTACCTGTTATTTGAGCGAAAGGGATTCCCTCGTATTGTGTTTCCACAAAATCAAAAAACTGAACCAGGTCGTTTGAATATGCCGTGATGGTATGAATAGAGTAACGCTTCTCAAATTGAAGATAAGCTAAGAATGCATTGAGTGGTGTATAGCGGGTTTGCGTTGACATTACTATACTAAAGATAATAAAAAAAGACCCGAGGGAAAGGGTCTTAAGAAAAAAAAAGACCCAGCGATGAAGCTAGGTCTTAAATATGTTTGGAGTAAGGTATTAATACTATCTCTCGATTTTACCGCTGAAAATCTGTTGCTTGTATATCGCTTTCAATACTTGGAAACGACGTTTAACAGATGGTTTCACGAATGCTTGACGAGCACGTAAGTTCACTAAAGTCTTACTTTTTTCGAATTTCTTCTTGTACTTTTTAAGCGCTTTGTCGATGTTTTCGCAGTCTTTTGAATCTATAATTAACATAATATATACCTCCTCAGGCGTTTTTGAAAAAAAATTAAAATTAATTTTCCAAACCTTTAAATTATTAAAAGGTGAAGGGAAATTGGACGGCAAAGATACTATTCTTGTTGAAATAACCAAATTTCTAGAAGTTTTTATCTTGGATATCCTTTCCCCTTAGGGCTCCGGATATAGCTTGATCCATGGCGCGCTCGGCAAACGGGCGTGTTATATCGTTCAATTCCTCGGTTTTGGCCTGAATTAAGTTCTTGTCTTCCATGGTGATAGCTAATTGAAGGGCCTGCATCGCATTTGCAGATGTTGTCAACTCCTCCTTAGTCAAAATGGATGCATTTTTAGTCAAAAACTTTTCGGTAACTGCCAACATTTGCTCCGCTTCGGTTCTTGCTTCCACCAAAGCTCTGGTTGCAATATCTTCTTTGGCATGTGTGATACTATCCATTAATCTTTGCTCCACTTCCTCGTCTGTTAAACCATATTGAGGTTTAATGTCAATGCTTTGAGAAACTCCACTTCTTAATTCTTTTGCACTTACCTGTAAAATACCATCCGCATTAATTAAGAAACTAACATCTACTTTAGGCAGTCCTGCTGGCATTGCTGGAATGCCTGTTAATGTGAACTCTCCTAGCTTACGGTTGTCTTTTACTAAATCACGCTCACCTTGATATACAGCAATTTGAATTCCAGATTGCCCATCTTTTTGAGTCGTATATTGTCTACCTGCTTTAGTTGGAATTTTTGCATTTCTTGGAAGTAATACATCCATCAATCCACCCATGGTTTCAATTCCTAAACTCAATGGTGTAATGTCTAATAACAACATGGACTGATTATTTCCTGCTAATATATCTGCTTGAACGGCTGCACCTAATGCAACAACTTCGTCCGGATTTACTGAATCATTTACTTCCTGATTAAAAAATGCACCTACTGTTTTTTTAACCAATGGAACCCTTGTACTCCCTCCAACCATTAAAACCGTATTAATATTAGATACTTGTAAACCGGCGTCCTTCATGGCGTTGCGACAACAGTCCATAGTTCTGTCAACAATTGGCTGTACTAAAGATTCGAAAACTTCTTTAGTGATAGAAATCTTTTCACCTGCAAATTCTGTTTCAAAAATTGCATTATTAGATAAATGAATTTTTGCTTTTTCTGCTGCTAATCTAAGTTGTTGTTTTAATGCTGTGTGCTGATCTAAATTATCTATAGACCATTGCTTCATCCAATATTCAATAATAGCTCTGTCTAAATCATCGCCTCCTAAATAAGTATCTCCATTGGTACTTAAAACTTCGAATATCCCATTAGCAATTCTTAAGATAGAAATGTCAAATGTTCCGCCTCCTAAATCATAAACTGCGATTGTTTTTTCCTCTGTTGGATTTAAACCCAATCCGTATGCAAGGCTTGCTGCTGTTGGTTCATTGATGATACGTAATACATCTAATCCTGCTAGTTTTCCTGCATCACGTGTTGCTTGTCTTTGCGCATCGTTAAAATAAGCAGGTACTGTAATTACCGCTTTTGTTACGGGTGTTTTTAAAATATGTTCGGCACGTTTTTTTAATTCTTCTAAAATAAAAGAACTCAATTCAATTGGAGAATAAAATTTATTTCCAACCTGTACTTTTACTAAACTTTCTGTGTTATCGTCAATTATTTTGTACGCGAAAAAATCTTGATGCGTTTGAATATCCTTATAACTTTTCCCCATTAATCGCTTGGCGCTAAAAATGGTATTTTTCGGATCTGATTCTAAATAAGGTTTTGCACGCTCTCCTACTTCTACATTTCCGTACTCGTCAAAGTGCACCACACTTGGCACAATGCTACTACCATCAAACTCCTTTAATGCAGTGGGTTGTTTTGTATCAGGATGTATAATAGCCACTAAGCTATTAGTAGTTCCTAAGTCAATACCCACAATCATTTCTGCCTGTTGCAAACTACCAGTAGCAATATTAATACCAATCTTAGCCATTCAAAAAATTTTACAAATGTACATTTACCCCTATTATTAAGGGTTGCGAATTAAGGAATGATTTACGCGCGCGTAGAAACCAAAACTGTTTTAGAAAAAGTATCATGCAAAGGTTGATCGTTCCAAGCCAAACCAAACATAGTAACCAACGAGGTTCTAAGCGTTGCACGAATTAAGAATTGTACGATATTAGGACGGCTCCCATCAAGGCTACACACTTTTGTTTTAGTGATCATTTTTGCAGGTGTCTGACAAAATAATAGCTCAAATAAGAAAGTGTAGGCCCAAGTGGTAGCAAAGAAAAAATACCCATATCGGAATGGCTTATAATGCCAATAAAGCACATAAAAATTATACCATTCGTAGATAATATAGCTTAGGATACAGATAAAAATGGTGTCTAAAAAAAAGTGCATTATCCTAGTTCCTTCACCAATTGTGCGAGTTGTTGGGTTCATGATGCAAAAATATTGCTTTTTAGTAGTTAAATTTGCCGAAAGTATTACAAAATGACATTAGTACAAGAACTACGCTGGAGAGGTATGATTCAAGATATTATGCCAGGCACTGAGGAATTGTTTGAAAAAGAGATGGTATCTGGTTATATCGGATTTGACCCTACTTCGGATAGTTTACATATTGGAAGCTTGGTTCCTATTTTATTATTGGTGCATTTACAAAAAGCAGGGCACAAGCCATTTGCTTTAGTAGGTGGTGCAACAGGTATGGTGGGCGATCCTAGTGGAAAAAGTGAAGAGCGTAATTTATTAAGTGAAGAAACTTTAGCATTTAACATTGCTGGTGTAAAAAAACAGTTATCTCATTTTTTAGATTTTAATAGTGGTGCTAAAAATGCAGCTGAACTAGTTAACAACTATGATTGGTTTAAGGATTTTAGTTTCTTACATTTTATCAGAGATGTAGGTAAGCATATTACCGTAAACTACATGATGGCAAAGGATAGCGTGAAGAAAAGAATTGAAGGTGATTCAGGAATGAGCTTCACAGAATTTACTTATCAATTGGTTCAAGGCTATGACTTTTATTGGTTGTATCAAAACAAAAATTGTAAGCTACAAATGGGTGGTAGTGATCAATGGGGCAATATCACAACAGGTACCGAATTAATACGTCGTAAAACTGGTGGTGAAGCTTTTGCATTTACTTGCCCGTTAATTACAAAGGCGGATGGAGGAAAATTTGGTAAGACTGAAAAAGGAAATGTATGGTTAGATGCAAAGAAAACATCTCCTTATCAATTTTATCAATTCTGGTTAAATTCAAGTGATGAAGATGCAACTAAATGGATTAAAATATTTACTTTATTAGATCCTACAACAATCGATGCATTGATTGCAGAACACACAACTGCTCCGCAATTAAGAACTTTACAAAAAGCTTTAGCAGCTGAATTAACTAAGTTGGTGCATAGTGAAGAAGATTTAAATTTCGCAATTCGTGCAACAGAAATTTTATTCGGCAATGCCACAACCGAGGTTTTACAGTCTTTAAACGAGGAGCAATTATTGCAAGTAATGGAAGGGGTACCTACAGTGAATGTTTCTTTTGCACAATTAGAAGAAGGCTATGACTTAGTAAGCTTATTAGCAGACACTCAAATTTTTCCAAGTAAAGGGGAAGCCCGCAAAATGTGGCAGGCTGGTGGTTTGAGCATTAATAAAGAAAAAATTAATACGGAGTTTACCACTGTAACGACTACACAATTATTACAAGGCAAATACATGTTAATTCAAAAAGGAAAGAAAAATTATTATTTAGTAGTCGCAAACTAATTATAAAAAATATTGAACGCACAAAAAAGCCTCCTAACTAATTGATAGGAGGCTTTTTTAATTAATAAACTAGTATCTAATATTTAAATTAGCATTATTCAACTACTGAATTGCTTTCCACATTTCTGCTGCTACAAAGGCATTCCCTTTTTCATTTAAATGCACTCTATCTGTAGTTAAAACCCCTCTATCTTCGTTTTTAGGATTATTGGCTACACTATAATCATGAAAGGCTTTTCTCAAGTCTACAAGACCTAATGTGTTGTCGGCAGCGTACTTTCTAATCCAGCTGCTATATAAATTTAAATCTCCATCTTGCTCGTTTGAATAGTCATTACGCTCACCAATTGCAGCAGGTGTTACTAATATTACTTTAATGCCATTAACTTGTAATTTCTTAACAACAGCGTCATAAAACTTTCCAAATTTATCATAATCTGTACCTGTTCCCATGCTTGCTTTATGCCAAACATCATTCACTCCTACCCAAATAAAAACAACATCTGGCTTTTGCTCTAATACATCCTTATCCATGCGTAAGTAAAGATCATAAATTTTATTACCTCCAATTCCAGCACCTAAAATCTCATAATTGTCGGCCAAACCTTTTGCAATAAGATCCTGCTTCATAACATCAATATACCCACCCTTCTGCACCCCCATTTGAGTGATTGAATCCCCAAAAAACAGTACTTTTTTCTTCTTATCCCCTTTAAAAGAAAGTAGGAATAGACAGCCAACAAAAGTGGCTAGTAGTAATAATTTACCCATCATAAATGGCATCGTTTAAGTTTTGTAATATAAATAGCAACATAAGTTAGCATAAATTGATAATAATGACTTTAAAAGGCATAAAAATTTGGAAAATTTTGTGCTGACCCCTATTTTTGCACTCCATTCTAAGAATGGCATAGGGATTGCCTGATGGTGTAACGGTAGCACAACTGTTTTTGGTGCAGTTT
>CANFLP010000089.1 GCA_947447835.1 Bacteroidota bacterium | reverse complement strand
CGTGAACTTCTTCCTTTTGTGCGGAAACCCCGCGTTGAGCATACAATGACATGATATAAAACAGATTTGAAGCACAAAGGTACAATTGTTTTACATTTGCACCATATTTAGCAATTATAGATGAAGGTTCATTACGATTTAAAACAATTACCCCAATTCACAAAGGGTATTATTACTACTGGCGCATTTGACGGTGTTCACAGAGGGCATCAACAAATTATAGCTAGAATGAAGGAAATTGCTTCCAATAATGGAGGTGAAACTATCATTATTACCTTTCATCCGCATCCCCGAAAAATCACCTCTTCTATACCTGGAGATATTAAACAACTCACCTGTTTAAATGAACGTATTGCTTTGCTTGACAATGCGGGTATTGACCATTTGGTTGTCATACCTTTTGATTATCATTTTTCCAACCTAAGTGCTGAGGATTATGTAAACTCTTTTTTAGTAGCCCATTTTAAACCACACACTATTATAGTTGGCTATGATCATCGTTTTGGCAAAGGAAGATTAGGGAATTTTGACATGCTAAAATCCTTTGGTCAATCATTGGGTTTTACAGTTGAACAAATAAATGAGCAATTGGTAGGAGATGAAATTATTAGTTCTACACACATTAGAAATTACCTAGCAGATAAAAATATTGTTAAAGCCAATGAGTTATTAGGCTACCCTTATTTCTTTGATGGATTTGTAGTAAGAGGCAATCAGATAGGCCGCACCATTGGGTTTCCTACTGCTAACCTACATATCATTGACGAAGAAAAACTAATCCCTTGCAACGGTGTTTATGCCGTTAGGGTTAAAGGAGCATGCTTTGGTAATAAAATATTAGATGGCATGATGAACATTGGAGTACGTCCTACTGTGGACGGCCACAAAAAAGTAATTGAGGTAAATATCTTTGATTTTAATGAAGATATTTATGAGCAAACTATTACCGTAATGGTTTACGATTATATTAGAGGTGAGGTAAAGTTTAATGGATTGGATGCACTTAAATCGCAATTAAACTTGGACGTAAGTACTGCTAACACTATTTTGCAGCAGTATCCATTATTTTAATGACCAATTCTTTTAGCATATCTCCGTCGGTATTATCGCCATTATTAATACCAATAACTCTTAAATTATACGCTTGTATTAATAATAATATTTGTTCCACTTTGCCATAAGAATAATGTCTTGCAGCTGCGGCATAATTTTTTACTAAAAAAGGAGGAATACCAACCTCACTAGCTATTCTTCGCTCGTCTGAAGTGCCTAATCCATATACTGCATATAACTTACTAAAGAATGCATAAAGCGTTGGTAAGATTAATTGTATGGGTGCGGCCTTATTATTGGATTCAAAATATTGAATCATTTTAATGGCTTTTGAAAAGTTCTTTTGAGCTACTGCATCTTGAAATTCAAATGCATTGTATTCCTTACTAATACCAATATACTTTTCAATATCATCTTCGGTCATTTTTTTTCGATCCCCCAAATTCACAATTAACTTTTCTAATTCATTTTGAATTCTACTCAAATCATTTCCTATATGATCAACAATTATTTGAACAGCTTTTGGAGCAATTTGATAACCCCTTTCTGCTACCCAATTCATCACCCATTCTGGTAATTTATTATCATACATTTTTTTTGTACTCACCACCACGGCCTTGGTTTTTAAAGCCTTAGCTAATGCCGATCTTCCATCTACATTTTTATCCTTGTGGGCTACAATTAGTATGGTAGAATTGAGTGGGTGCTCGATATAGGAAAGTAATTTTTCTATTTGCCCCATATGCTGCGCCTCCTTTATAATCACTACCTGCTTTTCGGCAAAAACGGGATAACGCTTACAAGCGTTAATTACCTGGGTCCAGTCGGCATCCTTCCCGTAAAAAATAGTCATATTAAAGGACTGATCGGCCTCGGGCAATAAATGCTTTTCGGCATACTCAACTACCTGATCAATGTAAAATGATTCCTCCCCCTCTAACCAATAGACGGCATCAAAAACATTCTTTTTCCAATTAGCTATGATTTTAGAAGTGGGCATGGTCAAAGATAAAGATTCATGTTACTGAACCGTTAAATAATTTTACAAATTATGTTAATAAGAAATATGTTCATTTTTTTTGTAACTTGAGCAAAATTAACAAAATCATTTTTATGAGTAATGAATCATCAGGTAATGGCAGCAAAATAATCATTGGTATATTGGTTGTTGCCCTAATTGGATCTTGGGTATATTTTAATAGTTCCAAGACTGAATTAATCACACAAAACGAAGTAAAAGTAGCTTCTATTGATAGTGCAAAAAGTGCTGTTCAAGCTGAATTTATTGCAGCCTCTGCTAAAGTAGATTCTTTAACACAACAAAACACACAGTTGTCTGGCGATTTATTAGCTAAAACAACTCAGATTCAAAAATTAAAATCTGATATCGGAAATATTCTTAAAAAGAAAGATGCTTCTGATAAAGAATTGGCTGAGGCAAAAACCATGATTGCTGATTTGAATGGCAAGGTAACTGGCTTAGTTGCTGATTTAGCAAAAGCACAAGCAGAAAATAAACAATTAACTGCTCAAAATCAGGATTTAACTAATCAAAACACTACGTTAAATACCAACTTAAACACAACAACTAAAGAGAAAGAAAGATTACAAGATATTGGATCTACTTTACATGCTTCTACATTTAGCATTGTTTCTTTACGTGTTAGAGAAGATGGTACTGAAAGAAAAACAAACAATACAAGAAGAGCAAATACGATTCGTTTGTCTTTCCAAATTGACAAAAATAAAATCACACCAAGTGGTGCACAGGATTTATATATATGTATCACTGGTCCTGATGGAAAAGCATTTGGCGAAGCTGGTTCAATTGCAACTAGAGAAGACGGACAAAGAACTTTCTCTAATAAGATTAATGTTCAGTACGAGCAAAACGCTGTATTGCCTGTGAGCTACGATATCAAGCAATCATCTAAATTAATGGAAGGCGACTACAAAGTAGAAGTTTACAATAATGGCTTCAAAATTGGCGAAGGCAAAACTACTATGAGAAAAAGCTTGTTTTAATTTTTAAATAACTTTTTTTTACGAGGCCACCATTCACGGTGGCCTCGTTTTGTTTCATGCCATGGCATAAAAAAAGGCCACTCGCTTGAGTGGCCTTTTTTTATTTAGTTTGTACTAAGTTCGTTATTAAAACTCAGATCTTGCATCATATTCCCGATTGGAATATTATTATACGATAATGCATAAAACCAAAGTTGAATAGCAGCAGGCGAAACAGTTTCTACAAAAAAGTTAGCACGTGCTAATAAGGGCGTTAATTTTTGAGTTAAGTAATGTAATTCATTACCATCCTCGGTCTCTGCCCAAATGTTCAATAGATTTTTTAATTGAGCTAATTCATTGTCCAGTAAATGATCGAAGGCGTGCAATTGTATGAATTCAGAAACTGCTTCATACAGCATTGCTTTGTTGTTAGTCTTCATAGGGTCATTATTTTGATTATAGACTTGGATTACATCACAAAGTTCACAAGTCTATATTATCAGAATGTTAACATTGCTCAGGAATTACCAAATGTGCAAAACTTGCAAAAAAATGTGTTTCTATAAGGTTTGCGGAGCCTATTGTCAATGACAATACCTTGAAATATTACTTTAATACAATGGCAGATAAAGCTGGTAGCTCTAGACTAAGCTTAACCCAGTCTCCTTTTTCATCCTGTGGCTCCATGGGAATAGCTGTATTATATAAATCACCAACACCCCAAAATTGCTTAGCATCACTATTAAAAATTTCTTTCCAAGGTTTATTTCCATGTACATGAATTGGATAAGCATGTCTTGGTACTGGTGTCATATTTAAAACCACTATTACATCTTCTTCCCAATTTTTTGCACGTCTTCTAAATGCAATTACGCCTTCTTCTCTTTTATTCGTTTCTACCCATTCAAATCCCCCTTTCTCATATTGCAATTCATACAAGGCAGGATTGTTTTTGTACAATGCATTTAATTGTTGAACACAATGTTTCATGCCCCCATGACTTACATGACTTAATAAATCCCATTGCAGTTCGGTAGTATAATTCCACTCCTGCGTAGCTGCAAATTCATTACCCATAAATAACAACTTGGCACCTGGATGCGTGAACATATAGGTATACATCAACCTAAGGTTTGCAAACTTTTGCCATTCATCTCCAGGCATTTTATATAACATAGGGCTCTTGCCATGCACTACTTCATCATGACTTAAAGGCAACATAAAATGCTCGTCATAATAATACATCATGGAAAAAGAAAATTTATCCTGAGATCCAGATCGCATAATAGGATCTAATTTAAAATAGTCCAAAGTATCATGCATCCATCCCATCATCCACTTCATGCCAAAACCTAGTCCATCCATAAATGTAGGCTGGCTAATGCCTGGCCAATCTGTTGCTTCTTCGGCAATAGTTTGAATGGCAGGGAAATCACGGTATAATGTTTCATTTAAATCCTTGATAAAAGCAATGGCTTCTATATTGCCATTCCCTCCAAATTCATTGCGCTCCCACTGTCCTTCCTCACGACTATAATCCAATTTTAACATAGAACTTACTGCGTCTACTCTTAATCCGTCAATATGAAATTGATCACACCAAAAACGTGCACTGCTAATTAAAAAAGATTTTACTTCTCCTCGCTTATAATTAAAAATATATGAATTCCAGTCGGGATGATAGCCCTTGCGCATATCAGCATACTCATACGTGTTAGCACCATCAAACATAAATAAACCATGCGCGTCATATGGAAAATGAGATGGTACCCAGTCGATGATAACACCAATCTCAGCTGCATGAAATGCGTCAACCAAAGCAGCAAACTGTTGTGGATTCCCAAAACGAGAAGTTGGTGCAAAAAAACCAATTCCTTGATAACCCCAACTGCCATCAAATGGATGCTCCATTACTGGCATAAATTCAACATGCGTAAAACCCATGTCTTTAACATATGGCACTAATAACTTTATAAGTTGCTCATATGAATTATAGCTATCCTCGTCGTTTTTATCAGGACGCATCCAGCTTGCTAAGTGAACCTCGTATACCGAGTATGGCTGGTCAGTTCTATTGCTAATTTTTCTTTGCTCTAACCACATGTCATCCTTCCAAGCATAACCCGTTTGCCAGGTAATAGAAGCCGTTAAAGGCCTTAACTCCCAGTAATGGGAATATGGATCGCCCTTGTCCAACTTAGCGCCCTTATAACCATGAATATGGTATTTATACACCTCTCCTTGGTGAATATTTGGAATAAATCCTTCCCAAATACCAGAACTATCTAATCTAACTTTTAAAGGATGTGTGGTATTGTCCCAGTCATTAAAATTACCCACTACAAATAATGCAGTGGCATTAGGTGCCCAAACAGAAAAATAAGTACCCTTTGTTCCAAGTACTTCTATTTGTTTATTACCAAATAATTTATACAAAGAATAATGCGTTCCATTTTGAAAATTATGAATATCCTCATCTGTAAATAATGAATAATTCCAAACGGGTTGTGCTGTATCTACAAAATGTTCTTCTTCGTATTTTGACATAATTATTTTGTTAATTCAATCACCTGCATACTCATAGCTGGTATTGAAAATGTTGATCCGATCCTGTTAGCTGTTTCTATATTATTTCCTCCAGTAAATCCACTTGTTCTTTCTTGATAATTAGAAAACTGTACTTTTCTTTCCTTGTTGTCTGTATTCATAACACACATCACAGTATGTTGTTTATCATATCTAAAATAAACATACAATCCATTGTCAGGTAAGTACTGCATAAATGCACCCGTTTTTAAAGCAGATGAATTTTTTCTGTATTTACCTAATAATTGTACATAGTGTAAAAAATCTGACTCTTCTTTTGTCAATCCTTTTTCAGTGAATGCATTCTTTTTATCCCCCTCCCATCCGCCAGGGAAATCTAATCTAACCAAACCATCTGGATTGGATATGCCTTTCATTAAAATCTCCGAACCATAATACAATTGAGGAATTCCTCGGCAGGTGTATAACCATGAATAAGCCATTTTCGCTTTTGGCACACTTTCACCAACCGAAGAAAGAATTCTTGTCATATCATGATTATCCAAAAAGATAACATTATTGCTTGGCTTCTTATATAAATAGTCCTGTGATAATGTGCTATACAATTTAATAACTCCATTGCTCCAATTATTACTTTCATTTAACGCAGGTAGAATTCCTCCAAACAATAAACTAAAATCTGAAGTTGCAATTAAATTACTCTTGAATGGTATATTATAATTATTTTCTACAAAATAAGCCTGAGAAGAAACACCGTCTACCCAACATTCTCCATAAGTAAATATTTTAGGATACTCGTCAAGTAAGGCTTGATTCAATCTATTCATTACTTGCACATTGCAATATTTATAAGTATCTACCCTAAATGCATCCACTCCAAATGTTTCTACCGACCATATTGCGTTTTGCGTCAAGTATTTTTCAACCATAGGATTTTCGTGATTGATATCTGGCATCTCCGTTGTAAACCAACCATCAATCATTTTTCTTTCGTCTGCTTGTGAATGATATGGGTCAAAAATAGCTTGCTCTCTATAATGCGTTTGCGTATATGTTGGCCACTGATGTAACCAATCCTTTGAAGGCGCATCTTGTACTAAAAAATGAAATCTTCCAAAATGATTGTACACAATATCCTGTACTAATTTCATTCCCTTATGATGTAAACTATCACTTAAAGTTAAATATGCTTTTTCGCCACCAAATCTTTTTTCAATGGCATAGTTATCTGTTGCCGCATAACCATGTTCAGTTCTGTCAGGCATATCATTTGCAATCACTGGTGTCATCCATAATGTAGTGACCCCTAAATTCTGTAAATAATCCAAATGATTTGTTACACCTTGCAAATCACCGCCATGTCTTAAAAAGATTGAATCTCTATTTAAAGACTGATCTCTTAATCCAGCAATACGATCGTTTGATTTATCTCCATTACTAAATCTATCAGGCATTAAAAAATAAACCAGGTCGGCCGAACTAAGCCCTTGTGCAAACTGAGTACCCTTTCCTTTTCTTCTAGCCAATAATGGCCATTTTACTTTAGTATTTTTCCCTTCTG
>CANFLP010000088.1 GCA_947447835.1 Bacteroidota bacterium | reverse complement strand
TGGGAATTAAAAGCTCGTACCGATGGTCGTGTAATGAAATCTATTCCAGCAAAAGAAGTATGGGAGCAAATCGCAAACGCTGCATGGCGTTGTGCCGATCCTGGTACTCAATATGACACTACAATTAACGAGTGGCATACATGTCCTAAGGGTGGTCGCATTAATGCATCTAACCCATGTTCTGAATACATGTTCTTAGACAACACTGCATGTAACTTAGCATCTATCAACTTAAGAAAATTCTTTGACGAATCAGATAACTCATTTGATGTTGAAGGTTTTGAATATACATCTCGTTTATGGACTACAGTATTAGAAGTTTCTGTGTTAATGGCGCAGTTCCCATCTAAAGAAGTAGCTCAATTATCATATGACTACCGAACATTAGGTTTAGGTTTTGCTAACTTAGGTTCAATGTTAATGGTAAGCGGTATTCCTTATGATAGCGAGGAAGCACGTGGTATTGCTGGTGCAATTAGCGCCATCATGACGGGTATTGCATACAAAACATCTGCAGAGATGGCTTCTTTCTTGGGCACTTTTGATAAGTACCAAGATAATAAAGAAGACATGTTACGAGTAATGCGTAACCACCGTGCAGCAGCATACGACGCTGATGCATATGTAGGAATAGAAATTAAACCACAAGGAATTAAAGCACAATACACTCCTGATTATTTATTAAAAGCTGCAACCAAAGCTTGGGATGATGCAGTTCAATTAGGAGAAAAATATGGTTACCGCAACGCACAAACAACTGTAATTGCTCCAACAGGAACAATTGGTTTAGTTATGGATTGCGATACAACAGGTGTGGAACCAGATTTCGCTTTGGTGAAATTTAAAAAATTATCTGGTGGTGGTTACTTCAAAATTATCAACCAATCGGTACCTCAAGCTTTAAAGAACTTAGGTTATACGCAAGCTCAAAATGATGCGATAGTTAACTTTGCTGTAGGACATGCAAGTTTTGCAGGTGCTCCACATATTAATGATGCATCTTTATTAGCTAAAGGATTTACACAAGAAGAAGTTACAAAATTAAATAACGCAGCAAAATCTGCATTCGAAATTGGATTCATCTTTAACCGTTTCACATTAGGTGATGCTTGTTTAACAAGATTAGGATTTAAAGAAGAAGTATTTGCAGACTGGTCATTTAACTTATTAGAATCATTAGGATTTACCGAAGATCAAATTGATGAAGCAAACGACTACGTGTGTGGAACAATGACTGTAGAAGGTGCTCCTGAATTAAATCCTGCGCATTTGCCAGTATTTGATTGTGCTAACAAAAACGGTAAAAAAGGAGTTAGATATATTCATGCTCATGGTCACATTAGAATGATGGCTGCTTGTCAACCATTCTTATCTGGTGCGATTTCAAAAACAATAAACCTTCCAAACGAAGCTACAGTCGAAGAAATTGCTGACTGTTATTTAATGAGTTGGGAATTAGGTTTAAAAGCAAACGCTTTATACCGTGATGGTTCTAAATTAAGTCAACCATTAAGTACTAAGTCTGATAAGAAAAAGAAAACAGAAGAAGATGCGAATGCATCTGATGCGGGAGAAATAGTAGATGCAGCGTCTCAATTAGTAGACTTAAGCAACTTAACTGTTGACGAATTATTGGAGGAAGTTCAAAAGCGTATGAATACTTCAACTGACACTGTTTTAAAACGTCAGTTGTCTCGCATTGTTGAGCGCAAATCCTTACCAGCTAAGCGTCGTGGCTTTACACAAAAAGCAAGAATTGGCGGCCAAGTATTATTCTTAAGAACAGGTGAATACAATGACGGAACCTTAGGTGAATTATTCATTGACCTAGCAAAAGAAGGTTCTACATTACGTAGCTTGATGAACTGTTTTGCAATCTCTATTTCTGTTGGTTTACAATATGGTGTGCCATTAGAAGAGTTCGTTGATAAATTCGTATTTACTAAGTTTGAACCATCAGGTATGGTGGATCATCCAAATATTAAAACAACCACATCTATCGTGGACTTTATCTTCCGTTCTTTAGCTTATGAATATTTAGGCAGAACCGATTTAGTACATGTATTAGACAAACCTACCGTTGAAAATTTAGGTGACCCTAGTGATATCACATTAGTAGGAAAACCAGAATTAAGCAGTATTCGCGTAACAGCGCCTGCAGCAACGCCAGTTCCAGCTGCGAAGGTAAATGTAGTGGCAGCGGTTAACGAAGGCGGTTCAATGGATAACGTTACAGCAGCAGCAAAGAGCATGCAAAGCGATGCTCCAGCTTGTAGCACTTGTGGACATATCACTATCCGTAGCGGTACTTGTTACAAATGCTTAAACTGTGGAACGTCTATGGGCTGCAGCTAGTATTACATAAAACAATTTTTAATACCCGCACATTTAAACCGTGCGGGTATTTTTTTGCCAAACTTTCATCAAATAAATTGCAAACCTTTTAATTATTTCATTAAATTCATAGTTCAATTCTCACTAGAAAAACGATTTCATTATGTCAGATTTTCAAGTTAAAGTAGCACCTAAAAAATACGATGCTATTATTGTAGGTTCAGGTGCTGGTGGTGGTATGGCAGCATATGTTTTAGCCAAAGCTGGTCTAAAAGTATGTTTGTTAGAAGCTGGTCCCGATTATGATCCAGCAAAAAATTCAGCACAATTAAAAAATCCATGGGATTCTCCACGCAGAGGAGCAAGTTCAAAGTTTCGTCCATTCGGCGAATTTGATGGTTGTTACTGGGGCTGGGAAATTGATGGTGAGCCGTATACGCAAACAAAAGGTTCTGATACTTTTGAGTGGTGGAGAGCAAGAATGGTGGGTGGACGTACCAATCACTGGGGACGTATTTCATTACGTTTCGGACCAAGAGATTTTAAAAGAAGAAGTTTGGATGGTCTAGGTGATGACTGGCCAATTGGATATGAAGATGTAAAGCCATACTATGATAAAATTGACAGATTAATTGGTGTATACGGAACCAATGAAGGTTTGGAGAACGATCCAGATGGTATTTTCTTGCCGCCTCCAAAACCACGTCTACATGAATTGATGTTTAAGAAAGCAGCTACTGGAATTAATATCCCAGTGATTCCTTCACGTTTATCTATTTTAACTAAAAAAATAAATGACGAACGTGGTGCATGTTTTTATTGCGGACAATGTAATAGATCATGTAAGGTTTATGGAGACTTTTCTTCTTCATCTGTATTAGTTCGTCCAGCAGTATTAACTGGTAATGTAGATCTAATAACCGGTGCTATGGCACGTGAAGTGTTAACTGATAGAGAAGGAAAAGCAGTGGGTATTTCTTATGTAAACAAAGACGACAAACAAGAGTATCAAATTAATGCGAAAGTAGTAATACTTGGCGCGAGCACTTGTGAGACAGCAAGATTATTATTGAATTCAAAATCACCAAAGCATCCAAACGGATTGGCTAATAGCAGTGGGGTTGTAGGGCACTATTTACACGATTCAACTGGAGCTGCATTAGGTGGCGTTATCCCAAGTTTGTTTGGACGTAAGCGCTACAACGAAGATGGTGTTGGCGGTATGCACGTGTATACTCCATGGTGGTTGGATAATAAAAAATTAGATTTTCCTCGTGGATACCATATTGAATATTGGGGTGGTATGAGTCAACCTAGTTATGGATTTGGAATGGGACAACAAGGTTTAAATGGCCAATTTCAAGTTAATGGAAAAACTAAGGAAGCAGGTGGATACGGAGAATCATTAAAGGAAGACGTTCGTTTCTTTTATGGTGCAAGCGTAGGAATGGGAGGACGTGGTGAAGCAGTTCCACGTTTTGAAAACAATTGTAAAATTGACCCAGATGTAGTTGACAAATATGGTATTCCTGTTTTGAAATTTGATTGTAAAAATTCAGAATATGAAGTAAACCAAGCGAAGCATATGAAAGAAACCTTCCGTGAAATCATGCACGAAATGGGTGCAGTAATTACATGGGGTGATCAAGATGATGCAAGCAATAAGTATGGTTTATCAAATCCAGGTAATATTATTCATGAAGCTGGAACTGTTCGTATGGGTAATGACAAGAAAACATCTGCCTTAAACAAATGGGGACAAGCGCATGATTGTAGTAATTTATTCTGTGTGGATGGATCTGTATTTACATCTCAAGCAGATAAAAATATTACATGGACTATATTGGCATTGTCAATGCGTACTTCAGAATATATCTTGGATCAATTACAGAAGCAAAATCTATAATCAAATCCAGTTATTAAAATTTATAATTTTTTTTAAACAGACTCTTTTAAATTAATATATTATGGACAGAAGGAATTCCATCAAAGCCATGTTCATCGGAACAGTTTCTGCAAGTGTCTTAATTGAAGCTTGTAAAAATGCGAGCACAACGGTAGCAGTGGCAACAGACGACGACCGCATGAAGGAAGAGAAAGACTATTTGGTAAAGATTAATGCACAGCCAAAGTTTTTTGACGAGCATGAAATGGCAACTATAACTGTGTTAGGTGATATTATAATTCCAAAAGACGCAGTTAGTGGTTCAGCATCAGAAGCAAAAGTGCCAGAGTTTATCGAATTTATTGTAAAAGACATGCCCGAACATCAAACACCTGTACGTGGTGGATTAAGATGGTTGGACTTGCATAGTTTTAACAAACATGGTAAGTCATTTGTGTCTTGTTCAAAGCAAGAGCAAATTGGTATAGTGGACGAGATAGCTTATCCTAAAAAAGCAAAGCCCGAAGTTGCACAAGGAGTAAGTTTCTTTAATAAAATGCGTGATTTAGTAACCACAGGATTTTATACTGCCGAAATTGGCGTGAAAGATTTAGGTTACATGGGTAATACCCCTAATCAATGGAATGGTGTACCAGACGATGTATTAAAGCATCATGGTTTTGCATACACAGAGAAAGAGTTGAAAGAGTGTATTAGTTTCTAATCGTTTTTTCTCAGATTGTGCATTTCAATGCGCGATAGCTTGCTTAATAAGAAAAGCCCTTCCATTTGGAGGGGCTTTTTACTTGCTCGAATTTTATACTTTCTAATTTCAATAGTAATTGTATTATGCAATAGTACTTCCGCTTGCAATAGCTTCGCTAGGACTTACAAAGTATAATTTACCTTGTGCATCTTCGGCCATTAAAATCATACCCTTACTTTCAATACCACGCATTTTTCGGGGAGCCAAATTAGCAACAATTGTTACTTGCTTTCCTACAATATCCTCTGGATTAAAATGCATTGCAATCCCAGATAAAATGGTTCTTTGTTCAAAGCCAAGGTCTACTAATAGTTCTAATAATTTATCCGCCTTCTCCACTTTCTTAGCTTCTATTATAGTACCTACGCGCAAATCAATTTTGCCAAAATCGTCAAATACAATTTCAGGTTTCAATGGAGTAATGCCATTTTCGTTAGTTCCATCAGCGCCTTCTGTAGCAACTGGTATAGTTGTATTTTCCATCTTAGTTTTTTTAGCTTCTGCGTTTGTTTTTAATTGCGCTAATTCGGCAGCAATTTCTTCGTCTTCAATTTTTCTAAATAATAATTCAGGCGGGCGCAATGTATACCCCACTTTTAATAGGTTAAAGTTGCCCGCGTTTTCCCACTCTAACATTTTTGGCACCACTTTCATTAAGTGACACATTTTCTTAGCCGTAAATGGAAGGAATGGATTAATTAAAATTGCAAGGTTTGCAGACAATTGCAAACAACCATGGATACAGTTGTCAATCTTTGCTTGCGCTGTAGGATCGGTGTCAATATTTTTTGCTAAAATCCAAGGCTCTTTCTTTTGCATATACTGGTTTCCAATACGTGCTAAATTAACCACCTCAAATTGGGCTTCTCTAAATTTGTATTGCTCCATTAAAGCAGTTACTTTTTCCTTAGTCTCTTTAACTGATAATAATAATGCGTTGTCATCGTCATCCAAATGTTCAATATGAATCTTAGGCACTTTGCCTTTACAAAGTTTGTGCATTAATACCCATGTACGATTAACATAGTTGGCAAATATGCTAACTAGTTCACCATTCACGGCCTCCTGAAAACCTTTCCATGTAAATTCACTATCCTTAGATTCTGGAGCAATTGCGTTTAAATAAAAACGTAAACAATCGGCTAATGATTCACCACCGTTTTCTTTCTTAATCCATTTGTTGATATAATCATCCATCTCAATACTCCAACCTCTTGAAGTACTCATCTTATCACCCTCTAAATTCATGAACTCATTGGCAGGAACATTTTCTGGCAAAATATTGCCATGCAATTTTAACATTACAGGGAAAATGATACAGTGAAAAACAATATTATCCTTACCAATAAAATGTACCAACTTGGTTTCAGGATCGTTCCAATAAGGTTTCCAGTCCTTATCATTATTTATAGCCCATTGTTTAGTTGCACTAATGTATCCAATAGGCGCATCAAACCAAACATATAATACTTTTCCGTCTCCACCTGCAACTGGTACTTTTACACCCCAGTCAAGATCGCGTGTTACAGCACGTGCTTGTAAGCCGCCTTCAATCCAACTTTTACATTGCCCAACAACAGCAGGTCTCCAATCATTTGCATGTTCTTCCAAAATCCATTTGCGCAAAAAATCTTCATGTCTATTTAATGGTAAATACCAGTGTGTTGTTTCCTTTTTGATAGGAGCGTTCCCACTTAAAGTACTTACGGGATTAATTAATTCCTCAGGGCTTAGGCTCTTACCACATTTTTCACACTGGTCACCATAAGCTTCTTTATGTCCACAGTTAGGGCAGGTTCCTTTAATATAACGGTCGGCCAAAAAAGTATTGGCTTGTTCATCAAAATATTGTTCGGTGGTTTTTGTTTCTAAATCACCACGACTTTCTAAATCTTTAAAAAATTCGCTTGCAGTTTCATGATGCAAAGGGTCACTTGTGCGGTGGTAAATATCAAAAGCAATACCTAGGTCCTTAAAGTTTTGCTCAATAATTGGATGGTACTTGTCAATAATTGCTTGAGCGGTGGTTCCTTCCTTTGTTGCTTGAATAGGAATAGCAGTTCCATGCTCATCACTTCCACATACAAAAACCACGTCTCTTTTTTGTGCTTTTAAATAGCGCACATAAATATCGGCAGGTAAATACGCACCCGCTAAATGACCAATATGTTTCAAACCATTGGCATAAGGCAGGGCGGCCGTAATCAAATATCGTTTTGGCGTCTTCATTCCTGCAAAAGTACTTAATATTGCGGTATGATTCAACCCCAAAACCTACAACCAGGAGACATCATTGGCATGGTTTGTCCGGCAGGCACAATTCCAG
>CANFLP010000087.1 GCA_947447835.1 Bacteroidota bacterium | reverse complement strand
TTGAGGGGATATCGAATCAGGTATACAAAAAACAGAGCCTTACTAATTCCTGCAATTATTTTTCAACTACCCAAAATTATTAGAGCTATTATCAATGAATATTTTTGGTTAAAACGTGAAGCAAAAATTCATGATTTTGATTTAATAATTTCAGATAATCGTTTTGGGTTTTTTCACAAAAAAATTAAAAGTGTTTTTATAACACATCAATTAGAACTACAAACTCCTTTTGCATGGAGCACTAGATTAAATCAAATTATTACTTACGGTTTTATAAATAAATATGCTGCATGTTGGGTTGCAGATATGCAGCCACCAAATAATTTGTCGGGCGTATTAGCCAATCCTGGTAAGCTTCCTATTACTCCTATTTGGTATATGAATTGTTTGTCTAGACTCTTACATAAAACAAGCGATGAAAAAAATGAACTAATAAATGCTAATACGCATAACGAAATTAACAAGGAAAATAAAATAAAATTCTTAGGAATTGTTTCTGGACCAGAACCACAAAGAACATTGCTTGAAAATATTTTATGGCAACAAGGAAATGATTTGGACATTCCTTTTGTAATTGCCGCGGGCCTACCTGATGATAAGCTTTACAATAAAATTACTTCAAGGGGATATTTGTATCACCACTTAAATGGATCCGATCTTAAAACTCAAATTAATAAAGCAGAATATATTATTTGTAGAGGTGGGTACACTACGCTTATGGAGCTGATTCCCTTTAAGAAAAAATTAATTTTTATTCCTACACCTGGTCAAACAGAACAAGAATATTTGGGACGCTATTGGCAGGATAAAAAATGGGCTATTAGCTTTACCCAGTCTGAATTTAATTTAAAAATGGCCCTACAACTTGCATCCGAATTTACTTATCAGGATCCTCCATTTATTGCATTTAGCAATGATGCATTAGTAAACGAGTTAAAGCGATTATCTTTGTAATATGGCAATTCAAAAAATTGGAATAGATGATTTTGTTCAAACGGCGGATTCGCAAATAATTATTGACGTGCGAAGTCCTAGTGAATATGATCACGCACATATACCAGGTGCTATTTCACTTCCTCTTTTTGATAATGAACAAAGAGCCATTGTAGGAACTACTTATAAAAAACAAAGCAGAGAAGACGCTATTAAAATTGCACTTCCCATGTTTGGCACTAAGATGTTAAGCATGGTAGAGGAAATAGAAAAACAGGTACAAGATTTTCAAGAAAAAAATTATGGAAACAAACCAACCCTATTTGTACATTGTTGGAGAGGGGGAATGCGAAGCGCTGCGGTTGCATGGTTATTAGACTTATATGGATATAAGGTAGCACAGCTAATAGGTGGCTACAAAGCTTATCGCAATTGGGTTATAGCACAATATAGTTTTCCTTATCAAATAAAAGTCTTGGGGGGGTATACTGGTTCTGGTAAAACAGAAATCTTACACGCACTCAAGTTGATGGGTGAAAATATTATTGATTTAGAGGGTTTGGCAAAACACAAGGGGTCCTCTTTTGGTGCATTAGGACAAGAACCGCAACCTAGTCAAGAAATGTTTGAAAACTTATTAGGTACTGCCTTATATAATATGAACGATAAGACAGAATGTCTTTGGGTAGAAGACGAAAGTCAAAGAATTGGAACAGTAATGGTGCCCATTATCTTTTTTAACTTAATGCGTGATAGTGATTGTTACTTTATGCAAATTCCATTTGAAGAGCGTTTGCATTTTATTGTGAATCAATATGGTATTTTTTCAAAAGAAGACTTAATTGCCGCCACCCTTCGTATTCAAAAAAGGCTGGGTGGCTTAGAAACTAAAAATGCGGTGACATTTATTGAAGAAAGCAATATCAAGGATGCTTTTTCAATTTTGTTAAAATACTATGATAAATGGTATATGAAATTTTCCCAACCCAATGGAAAACCCAAGCTTCACCTCAATCCGGTGGAGGCACCAACGGTCAATCCAATATATAACGCAAAACTGTTACTTGACTTAAATTCCTAAAAAATCAATTTTATGCAATCCTTATTAGCTTGGTGGATATTTACAATACGTGGCTGGAAAATTCAAGGTCAATATCCCTATGCATTAAAGAAATCAATCCTAGTTGTTGCACCCCATACACATTATTTAGACTTTTTTCTCGGATTAGCTATTAGAAAAAAATTACATATTGAATTTGTTCATTTTTTAGGCAAAAAAGAGCTTTTTTGGGGCATTTTGGGCGTTATTTTACGTTATTTGGGTGGTTTTCCCGTAGAAAGGTCCAAACACTCCAATCAGGTTGACCAGGTTGTTAGCCTATATAATAGCAAAGAAAGCTTTCATATTGCGCTTTCTCCCGAAGGAACTAGGAAAAAAGTAGAAAGACTCAAAACAGGATTCTATCATATTGCGAAAAATGCACACATTCCCATTGTCATGATAGGAATGGATGTGGGCACCAAAAGGGTTGTAATAGGAACACCCTTTTATACAAGTGATAACGAAATGGCCGACAAGCAAAAAATAGTAGCTTTCTTTAAGGGAATGGAGGGTTTTATACCCGCTTATAGCATTACGGAGGACATTGAAGGTTAAACAAAGGACTTTTAAAATATTTGTTTTGTGGCGCTGTTTGATATTAGTATTTTTGTTTTAGCCATTGGCTACTTTTATTCATTTAAAATAAAAAAGAAACAGTATGAAAAGTAAAATTTTTTTAGCGCTTGCAGTTGTAAGTATTGGTGCTTATTCTTGTGTAAGTCCTAAAAAATTACAAGAAAGCGAAGCAAAGGTTGCCCAATTAAATGGTGCATATGCAGAGTTACAAGGAAAATACCGTGATGCGGAAGATGCTTTACAAAAAAGCAAATCAGAGGCTGACAAGGCTACTGATAAAACAAAATCTTTACAGTCTACTATTGATGATTTAAACAAACAAGTTGATTTCTTAAAAGCAAACAACAATGTTGTATTAAATCAATTAAAAGATATGTCAGTTGTTACTGGCGCTCAAGCTGAAAGTATTAAAAAATCTTTGGACAATATTGGTGCAAAAGATAATTATATCCAAGGCTTACAAAGTTCAATGGCGCGTAAAGATTCTATCAACATGAATTTGGTGATGAATTTGAAAGGCGCAATTGGTGATTTGAGTGATGGTGATATCAATGTTAAAGTTGATAAAGGAGTTGTTTATGTTGACATTTCTGATAAATTATTATTCAAGAGCGGAAGCTTTAATGTAACAGATAAAGCAAAAGTGGTTTTAGGTAAAGTAGCTAAAGTATTAGCAGCTCAACCTCAAATTGAATTTATGGTTGAAGGTCATACAGATTCAAAACAACTTATTGGATCTAGCAGTTCAATTGAAGACAACTGGGATTTATCTGTAAAGCGTGCTACTACTGTGGTTCGTATTTTACAAGAAACTTATGGTTTAGATCCTAAACGTATGACAGCTGCAGGTAGAGCTGAATATGTTCCAGTTGCTGAAAACAATTCTGCTGATAACAGAGCTAAAAACAGACGTACAAGAATCGTGATCTTACCTCAATTAGATCAATTCTTTAAATTATTAGAAAAGAAGTAGTTCCAATAACCGTCATTTATTGACGCGTTTTTCAACTATTTGTTTTTAAGAAAAAGCCCTTCAAATTTGAAGGGCTTTTTTGTGATTTTAGTTTTCCACCATTTCATAAAATGAAGCAACTTGTAACTATCTTCGCCCAATGCAACAAGCGTATTTAAACGGACTTAACGAAAGACAAAAGGAAGCGGTTTTACATCTTAATGGACCCTTAATGATTATTGCCGGTGCGGGTAGCGGTAAAACCAAGGTATTAACTTCGCGCATTGCACATTTAATGTTTAGTGGTGTTGACTCTTTTAATATTCTCGCATTAACTTTTACCAATAAAGCCGCTGCCGAAATGAAAGAGCGTGTCGAAAAAGCGCTTGGCAATACAGAAGCAAGAAATTTATATATTGGCACATTCCATAGTGTGTTTGCACGTATACTTCGTGCCGAGGCTGCTAAACTAGGATACCCTCAAAGCTTTACTATCTATGATTCCGACGATTCTAAGTCGGTTTTAAAGCAGGTTATTAATGATATGGGCTTGGATGACAAATTATATAAACCCAATATTGTTTTAAATAGAATATCTGGTGCTAAGAATGCATTAGTAGGACCTGCAGAATATGCAATGGATAATTTTTTAAAGCAGGAAGATGCAAGGTCAAACCGTCCACAGATTGCAGAAATTTACGCAAGCTATGTAGCTCGTTGTTTTAAAAGTGGCGCAATGGACTTTGACGATTTACTTTACAAGATGCATGAACTATTGCGTGACTTTCCTGAAGTATTACACAAATACCAACACAAGTTTAAATACATATTAATTGATGAGTATCAGGATACCAATCCGGTACAGTATCAAATTGCAAAACTACTTGCTGCTGTTCACGAAAATTTATGTGTGGTGGGTGATGATGCACAAAGTATTTATAGTTTCCGTGGTGCCACGATTGAAAATATTTTACAGTTTCAAAAAGACTACGACGACGTAAAATTGGTAAAGTTGGAACAAAACTATCGTAGTAGTAAATCTATCATCGAAGTTGCTAATCATGTTATAAAAAATAACAAGGGACAAATTCCAAAAGAATTATGGACTGATAATGCCGAAGGTGATAAAATTAAATTGGTGCGCACCATGACCGACAACGAAGAAGGGAAATTTGTTGCCGACGCCATTCAAGAAAATAAACTAAGAAATCATTTTTATAATAAGGACTTCGCCATTTTATATCGTACCAATGCACAAAGTAGATCTTTTGAGGAAAGCTTAAGACGCATGGGTATTGCTTATAAGATATATGGTGGGCTTAGCTTCTATCAAAGAAAGGAAGTAAAAGATTTTATAGCTTATCTACGTTTAATTGCAAATCAAAAAGATGAAGAAGCTTTAAAAAGAATTATTAATTATCCAGTTAGGGGTATTGGAAAAACCACTGTTGAAAAATGTTTAGTCCTAGCTGGTGAAAATAATATTACCTTTTTTGAAGTATTAGAAAAAGCAAAAGGTTTTGGATTTAAAGCGGGTACACTTACTGCTATCGAAGAGTTTGTGACCATGATAAAATATTTTCAAAATCAATTGACAAAACATAACGCATCGGATGTTGCGGTACAAGTGGGGAAACACACAAATATTGTTAAGGAATTATTTAATGATAAAAGCACAGAGGGTTTAGCACGTTATGAAAACGTACAGGAATTATTAAACTCTATTAAAGAGTGGACCGAAAGTCCTAGTAACGACGATGGCGAACTAGGAGATAAAAGTTTAGGCTCTTACTTACAACAAATTACATTAATCACCGATGCAGATAATAGCTCTGAAAACGAAGACACGGTAAAATTAATGACGGTGCATGCTGCAAAAGGTTTGGAGTTTGATTGCGTATTTGTAGTTGGTTTAGAAGAAACATTATTCCCCAGTGGAATGAGTATAAACACAAGAGAGGAATTAGAGGAAGAAAGAAGATTGTTTTATGTAGCGGTTACTAGGGCTAAGAAACATCTTTGGTTAAGCTATGCTAATTCAAGATATAGGTTTGGTCAGTTGGTTCAAAATGACCCTAGTAGATTTATTGATGAAATGCCAGAAGATCAACTAGATAAATCAAGCGCTGGTGGTGGCGCCCGCAACCAAAGCAGTGGTTGGGGCAGTGCTTACGATCGCATGCATGGTGGAAACACTAAGGGCTGGCAGGAACAAAGACCTAATAAACCAACTTATAACAAGGCCGCGGATACAAGTAATGCTAATAACAAGCCTAGTTATATGCCTGTTGTACCACCTAGTACTTTAAATAAAAATCATATTCCGTCGGTAAATTTTGTTGCAGCTGACCCTTCGGCGCTTGAGGCAGGTATGAAAGTAGAGCATCAAAAATTTGGTTTTGGAGTAATTAAGGAAATTGAGGGCTCGGCACACAACCCAATTGCACTAATCCTATTCGACACTAATGGTGAAAAGAAGATCATGTTGAATTATGCCAAACTAAGCATCATTCCTTAGTAAAAAGCATTGCACAGATCCCTATCCTTTTTCGATATCGGAAAAATAAAGGCAAGTTAGGCTAGCATAGTCCTAGGGCCTATCTATTTTGATTATTTTTGTACTCAAGTACTAAAAGCTATTTTATGATCACAACAGGAAACACTATTGTAAGTATCTACACGGAAATGACTCCGAATCCAGAAACCATGAAGTTTGTTGCCAACAAACTATTGTATCCTGGAAAAAGCATTGATGTTGCAGAAGAAAGCCTTGCTGGTCCTTCACCATTAGCAAAAGAATTATTTAGCTTCCCTTTTATTAAAAGTGTTTTTATAGCAAGCAACTTTATCACCCTTACCAAAAGTGCCGAGACAGATGATTGGCAGGATGTAATCCCTACTATCAAAACATTCTTAAAAGAATATTTGGAAGCTGGTGGAATGGTAGTAAACGAAGAGGAAGTTGCTAAAATAAAACAAGAAGCAACCAACACCGTGCATGCAGATGATGATGATGTGGTAAAGCGTGTTAAAGAATTATTAGAAAATTATGTAAAGCCTGCTGTTGAAATGGATGGTGGTGCTATTCAATTTAAAAGTTATAACGACGGTATTGTAAACCTTATGTTGCAAGGGTCTTGTAGCGGTTGCCCTTCAAGTATGGTGACTCTAAAAGCGGGTATCGAAGGTATGATGAAGCGTATGATACCTGAGGTTAAAGAAGTAGTCGCAGAAGCAGAGTAGGTTTTATATATTTTCTTATTTTTTAAATAAAAGAAAATATATAAAATCCCTCTTATGATTTTTACTACTTAACCTTATCGTTCATAAATTTTTTCAAAATTTTGAACATCTATATTTACGAACTGCTTATGCTAGTTTATTTAAATTCTATAAAGGATTAAAGATGGGATAGAAATACAAAAAAGGCCTCACAGAAATGCGAGGCCTTTTTATTTTGTTTTACTATTTTTAGCGTTGAAAAATTGTAAAATTTAAATCTATAACTTTCCATAAAGCGCGCGTAATTTTTCACGCGTCATAATGCTTTCCCAATCTTTTCCTAATGCATTTTCCCATAATGGCTTCATGCCCAATGATACATTTATCATAGCATCAAATTGCTCTTCGGTTAAATCAGCACAAATACCAGTAGGAATTTCAATGTTGTTTTTCTCTACCATGTATTTAAACTCTTTCACACCAGCTGGATAATATTCTTCTAAATGATTCATTACAATACAATTGCCAATACCGTGCTTTGTGCCCAATAAAAAGCTAAGGCCATAACTTACCG